>NZ_BAAILO010000052.1:0-28301 GCF_054589115.1 Cupriavidus sp. 8B
GTCCTGCCGGGCGCCTACATCACTTCCAGCGCCCCTTCAGGTGGGGGAGTTTGAGGTGACCACAGGTGGGGGAGTTTGACCGACCATCGGGGCCATCCAGAAGCGAGGCAAACCAGCCACCGTGCACCGTGCCCAGTGGGTTGTAGTGCTGCAGCAGCGGGATGCCTTGAAACACGGCGCGGCCGTTGTCTACCTCCAGCAACGTCATGTTCATGGTTTCGTTCATGGGTGGATACGGCAATTGGCCAGACATCATGGCGTCGAGAATCTCTTGCCCGCTCTTGCTGGCGATCTGCTCCATTCGGGCGAGGCCGGGCGCTCCACCGCCTTCGCGCATGCGCTGCTTTGCGTCTGACTGATGGCTTATCCAGACAAGTGATTTCTGATCGTCTTCCATAGATCTCTCCGCTTCCGATAATTGAGTGCACCAGATCCCGCAGAACAAAGCTCTTTGAGTTATTGCCATGAAGTGAAAGCCGGGATCGATTTCAGGCGAGCTTTTCCTCAGGCTTGCATCAACGGGGCCGGCAGGCATGATGCGGCGCAATTTGCTCAGAAGGTAGGCCTGGCCTTTCGGAGTGCGTCGCATTCTCCAAGCACCCAACGCGGCGTCGACAATCGCGTTTGCGACACCGTCGGGCTCCGGTGCGCCCTTGACGTTTTTTTCAATTGCGCGAAACACGTTGTCGCGCTCATCGTCATAGGCCGAAAGTTTGGAAGCCGCATGGGGCGCGTTGATATCCAGACTGGTCTTGGTGAAGGAAGGCTCCACAAGGGCCACGCGGATTTCGAACTTGCGCACCTCATGATCCAAGGTCTCAGACATCCCTTCAACGGCATGCTTGGATGCTGAATAGAGACCCATGTACGGTGCAGGAAGAAAGCCCAGAACCGAGCTGATGTTGATGATTCTTCCGGAACCTTGCTCGCGCATATGCGGCAGTACCGCTTGAATTGTGCGCAAGATGCCAAAAACATTAGTATCGAACAGTGACTGAGCCTCGGCAATCGACGTTTCTTCCGTCGAGCCGAGTAGGGTCACGCCCGCACTATTCACAAGCACATCGATGCGCTTGGCCTGAGAGATGATGGCCTGGATTCCATTTTTAACCGACGTTCCATCACGGATATCCCATCTCGACCAGTACAACACCGGGTATTGACTTTGCCTTGGTAAGGTTGCGCACGGTGCCGAATACCCGGCAACCCCGCTTGGCAAACATTGCCGCGGTGACGCGCCCTATGCCCGAAGACACGCCAGTAACGACGAAAACTTTAGAATTCGACACAGCAGTTCCTTTCTGTATGGGTGAATTGGAATAAACGGCAGATCGGGCGCTATTGGGCGTGCTGTTGCTACTTGATTGCCACCACGTCAGTTTCGCCCGGTTGCCAACCGCCACCGAGCGCCTTGAAGGCAGCGACCGCCGCGCGTGCTGCCTCCGTTTGCGCCTGAACCCGCGCATCGGAGGCGCGCAGCAAGTTCTCGTCGGCTTGCAGGACTTCGATCAGGCTGACGACGCCTTTCTGATATGCCGCAAATGTGGACGTGCGCGCGCGGCCGAGCGAGTCTACGCCCTGAGTCAGCACAGTAGCCTGCTCCTCGCGCTTGACCAGGGCCGAAAAGGCGTTTTCCACATCCTCAGTTGCCCGTAGTGCGGCAAGCCGATATGCAGCCAACATCTCAGCCTCCTGTCCCTTGGCCTGCTCGATCTGCGCATTGATGCGTCCAAAATCGAACAGACGCCAGCGCAGACCCAGCACGCCAGCGGCCTGACTGGCGCCGCCAGTGAACAGATTGCCGCTGGACAGCGATGTCGCGCTGCCAATCAGTCCAGTCAGGGAGAGCTTGGGGTAGTACTCGGCAATGGCGACACCGATTCGCGCGTTGGAGGCGGCCAGGTGGCGCTCGGCGACGATCAGGTCAGGTCGGCGTCTCAGCAGCTCGCCCGGCGATCCGGCGGTGGTGATCTGCGGAGCGGCCGGGATGTCGCCACCTTCGGCAAGCTCCGCCCGATGCGTGCCGGGCGGCGAGCCCAGCATCACATCCAGTGCATTCATGGCCACGTCCAGGGCAGCCTCAAGCTGCGGTATGGAGGCTCGAACCTGGGCGAGCGCTCCTTCAGCCTGCCTTACTTGAAGCTCCGCCGCCAACCCCTTGCCATACAGCAGGTTGATGGTCGAGAGTAGCTCCTGCTGCGTCTGCACTTGTTGACGGGCAACCATCAGGCGAGCTTGCAGTCCACGGACGCTGATGTAGATGTCAGCGGTCTGTGCAGCCACGGCCAATCGCGTCGCCGCCGCACCAGCCTGTGAAGCCTGGTACTCGGCAAGCGCCGCTTCCCGTCCACGGCGTAGACCTCCGAACAAGTCCAATTCCCAGCTTGCGCCGACATTGGCCTCGTAAGCATTGCCGTAGCGGTCGAAGCCGGGTGTCGAATTCAAGACTTTCCCCAAAGGGGTTTCGACAGATTGGTAGGCTCTGGCAGCTTGGCCGGAGACATTGCCGGAAGGCAGCAATGCGGCATTGGCTGCGCCAAGACCAGCGCGAGCTTGGGCCACGCGCGCGAATGCCTGCGCCAGATCCAGGTTCTGTTCCAGCGCAAGCTGCACGAACCGCGTCAGTTGCGGATCGCCGAAACCTGCCCACCATGCGGAGAGATCAGCGCTGGCATCCGCATGCCGGTGATCTACGGCCGCCTGGCCCTGGAATCGTGCCGGCAAAGACACATCGGGCCTCACGTAATCGGGGCCGACAGCGCAACCCGTTGCTAGGCTAGCGAGGAAGAGTGTGGCAAGGGAATGTTTTGGGAGCATGGGACGCGTTCCATCGGAAATCGTTGTGACTATAGTACAAAACGGTCACATGTTGTTCAACCATCGCGACTGGCGTAAGCTGGAGCCCATGAAAAAGACAAGCTCCTATCCTGTTTCCGCCCGAGGCCCGGCCGACCACGAGGTGCGCGACCAGATCGTTGCCGCAGCCACTGAGCACTTCAGCCGCTACGGCTACGAGAAGACGGCTGTCTCCGATCTCGCCAAAGCCATCGGCTTTTCCAAGGCGTACATCTACAAGTTCTTTGAGTCCAAGCAGGCCATTGGCGAGATGATCTGCGCGAACTGTCTGCGCCAGATCGAAGCCGAGGTCACTGCAGCCGTGGCAGAGACGGATTTGCCACCGGAAAAGCTGCGGCGGATGTTCAAGACGCTCACCGAGGCAAGCCTTCGCCTGTTTTTCCAGGACCGCAAACTTTATGAAATTGCCGCCTCGGCTGCTACGGAGCACTGGCAGGCGGTGCTTACCTATGAAGTGCGCATCCAGAAGTTGCTGCGAGATGTCTTGCAGGAGGGTAGACAGACCGGAGACTTTGAGCGCAAGACCCCCTTGGACGAGACGGCGATGGCGATCTACCTGGTCATGCGCCCCTACCTCAACCCATTGCTCTTGCAGCATAGCTTTGACTACACGGAAGACGCGCCAGCGCATCTGTCCAGTCTGGTACTCCGTAGCCTCTCGCCCTGAGATTTTGATGTGACTGTTGACTAAATAAGTCACTAGTACCACAATGAAAGTCCGGGCCACTTCGTCAATGGGACTTTCATGCTTCGGCGTCGCTTTGCTACCTCTGCCGTCATTTGTGCATTGCCGCTTGCATTGGCGGCATGCGGCGAAAAAGCACCAACCGATCCACGCACCGAGGCGCCGCTGGTACGGGCTGCGCTCGTCCAGGCGGTAACTCCTGCGTCACGTTCATTCACAGGGACAGTGGCTGCCCGGGTCCAGAGTGATCTCGGGTTTCGTGTCTCCGGCAAGGTGCTGGAGCGGCTCGTCGATGCCGGGCAAACCGTCAAGCGCGGGCAGCCCCTCATGCGCATTGATCCCGTCGATTTCAAGCTTGCTGCGCATGCGCAGCAAGAGGCAGTCGCTGCAGCGCGAGCACGAGCGCAGCAGACGGCAGACGACGAAGCCCGCTACCGCGATCTCCGCGGCACCGGGGCAATCTCGGCCTCAGCCTACGATCAGGTCAAGGCCGCAGCTGACGCAGCCAGGGCTCAGCTCAGTGCGGCGGAAGCGCAAGCCGATGTCGCGCGTAACGCCAGCCGCTATGCGGAGTTGGTGGCTGATGGCGATGGTGTGGTTGTGGAGACGCTGGCCGAACCCGGTCAGGTGGTCAATGCCGGACAGATCGTAGTGCGCCTGGCCCACGCGGGGCGTCGCGAGGCGGTTGTCCAGTTGCCGGAAACCCTGCGTCCGACGATCGGCTCTACCGCGCAAGCTACGCTCTTCGGAAAAGAAGGCGCCAGCGTTCCGGCCACGCTCCGGCAACTTTCGGATGCCGCGGACAGACTCACCCGCACTTTCGAGGCCCGGTATGTGCTGGAGGGGGAACTGGCCAATGCGCCGTTGGGCACCACGGTCACGATCCGGATCCCAGATGGGCATTCTCAGGCACAAGGCGATTTACAGGTGCCCATCGGGGCCGTGTTCGATGCAGGCAAGGGCCCAGGCGTGTGGGTCATCAATGGCGAGCCCGCAAAGGTTTCGTGGAGGTCTGTCGCGATCCTGCGCCTCGGTGACGAGGGCGCTCGCGTTGCAGGCCAGGTCAAACAAGGTGACCGCATAGTTGCGCTCGGCGCGCATCTGCTGCGCGAAGGCCAGCAAGTCCGCTTGGCTGGCCAGGCTGCCAGTACTGTGACCGCGGGGGTGCGCCCGTGAGCCAAGGCCGTTTCAACCTGTCGGCGCTCGCAGTACGCGAGCGTGCCCTCACCTTGTTCCTCATCTGCCTGGTTTCTCTGGCAGGGCTCATTTCATTCTTCAAGTTGGGCCGTGCCGAAGACCCGGCCTTCACGGTCAAGGTGATGACGATCATCACCGCCTGGCCTGGAGCCACAGCGCAGGAAATGCAGGACCAAGTGGCCGAGAAGATCGAAAAGCGTATGCAGGAGTTGCGCTGGTACGACCGCACCGAGACTTACACAAGACCCGGCTTGGCCTTCACGACGTTGACCTTGCTCGACAGTACACCCCCTTCGGCAGTCCAGGAGGAGTTCTATCAAGCGCGCAAGAAAGTCAGCGATGAGGTCAACAGCCTTCCGCCTGGCGTGATCGGACCGATGGTCAATGACGAATATGCGGACGTCACCTTTGCGCTGTTCGCACTCAAGGCGAAGGACGAGCCGCAGCGTTTGCTGGTGCGCGACGCGGAGACGTTGCGGCAGCGATTGCTGCACGTGCCGGGGGTGAAGAAGGTCAACATCATCGGAGAGCAGTCGGAGCGCATCTACGTCGAGTTTTCACATGAGCGCCTCGCGACGCTCGGCATAAGTCCGCAGGACGTATTTGCGGCGCTCAACAGCCAGAATGCTCTGACGGCTGCAGGCTCCGTGGAGACGAAAGGGCCGCAGGTCTTCATTCGCCTGGATGGTGCGTTCGATGAACTCCAGAAGATCCGCGATACGCCAGTCGTAGCACAGGGCCGCACACTGAAGCTGTCGGACATAGCCACGGTCAAGCGTGGCTATGAAGACCCGGCCACCTTCATGGTGCGCAGCGGCGGGCAACCCGCCCTGCTACTGGGCATTGTCATGCGAGAGGGCTGGAATGGGCTAGACCTGGGCAAAGCGCTGGATAACGAGGTGGGGGCAATCAACGCCGAGTTGCCGCTCGGTATGAGCTTCACCAAGGTGACAGACCAAGCTGTCAACATCAGTGCTGCGGTCGATGAGTTCATGGTCAAGTTCTTCGCCGCGCTGTTGGTGGTCATGCTGGTGAGCTTCGTGAGCATGGGCTGGCGTGCGGGCTTGGTAGTTGCCGCGGCCGTACCGCTGACGTTGGCGGCGGTCTTCGTGGTGATGGCTGCGACAGGCAAAAACTTCGACCGCATCACCCTGGGATCTCTGATTCTCGCCTTGGGCCTGCTGGTGGACGACGCCATTATCGCCATCGAAATGATGGTGGTGAAGATGGAAGAGGGTTACAGCCGCGTAGCCGCCTCCGCCTATGCCTGGAGCCATACCGCTGCCCCCATGCTATCGGGCACGCTGGTCACGGCCGTTGGCTTCATGCCCAATGGCTTCGCCCGATCCACTGCGGGCGAATACACCAGCAACATGTTCTGGATCGTTGGCATTGCACTGATTGCGTCCTGGGTCGTCGCAGTGGTATTCACACCCTATTTGGGCGTCAAGCTGCTGCCCGATTTCAAAAAGGTTGAAGGGGGCCACGACGCGCTCTACGACACGCCGCGCTACAACCGCTTCCGTCGATTGCTAGGGCGTGTCGTCGCGCGCAAATGGCTGGTCGCTGGTTCGGTCGTGGGTCTCTTCGCCCTCGCCATACTCGGTATGGCGGTGGTCAAGAAACAGTTCTTCCCGATCTCAGACCGTCCAGAAGTGCTGATCGAGCTGCAGATGCCCTACGGCACATCGATCGCGCAAACCAGCGCCGCCACGGAGAAGGTGGAAGCCTGGCTGGTCAAACAAAAGGAAGCCAAGATCGTGACTGCCTACGTCGGCCAGGGCGCGCCACGCTTCTATCTGGCCATGGGGCCGGAACTGCCAGATCCGTCGTTTGCCAAGATCGTGGTCCGCACGGACAGTCAGGACGAGCGCGACGCGTTGAAGCAGCGACTGCGCCAGGCTATCGCCGACGGCCTCGCCTCCGAGGCGCGCGTACGGGTCACACAACTGGTATTCGGTCCGTATTCGCCGTTCCCGGTTGCTTATCGGATCACGGGCTCGGACCCGGACCCGGAAAAACTAGGCAGTATTGCGGCTGAAGTGCAGCAGGTGATGGATGCCAGTCCGATGATGCGCACGGTCAACACTGACTGGGGTACGCGCTCGCCCACGCTTCACTTCACCTTGCAGCAGGACCGATTGCAAGCCGTGGGACTGACCTCCAGCGCCGTAGCCCAGCAGCTACAGTTTTTCCTGAGCGGCGTGCCTGTTACCGCCGTGCGTGAGGACATTCGAACCGTGCAGGTCATTGCGCGTTCGGCCGGCGACGTTCGCCTTGACCCGGCCAGGATTGGTGACTTCACGCTGGCTGGCGCCAACGGGCAGCGCATCCCGCTGTCGCAAGTTGGCAAAGTCGATGTGCGTATGGAGGAACCGATCATACGCCGGCGCGACCGCATGCCGACGATCACGGTACGGGGCGACATCGCCGATGGCTTGCAGCCTCCGGACGTATCAACGGCGATCACCAAGCAGCTTCAGCCCATCATGGACAAGCTGCCGACGGGCTACCGTATCGAGCAGGCTGGCTCCATCGAAGAATCGGGCAAAGCAACGCAAGCTATGTTGCCGCTATTCCCGATCATGCTGGCGATCACGCTGCTTATCATCATCTTTCAGGTGCGCTCGATCTCCGCGATGGTCATGGTGTTCCTGACCAGCCCGCTGGGTCTGATTGGCGTGGTGCCCACCCTGATTCTGTTCGGGCAGCCGTTCGGCATCAATGCGCTGGTCGGCCTGATTGCACTGTCGGGCATTCTGATGCGTAACACGCTGATTCTGATCGGGCAGATTCACCACAACAAACAGGCGGGATTGGATCCGTTCAATGCTGTCGTGGAGGCAACTGTGCAGCGTGCTCGGCCGGTGATCTTGACTGCATTGGCGGCAATTCTGGCCTTCATCCCGTTGACCCATTCGGTGTTTTGGGGGGCGCTCGCTTACACGCTAATCGGCGGCACCTTCGCCGGGACAATTTTGACGCTGATGTTCCTGCCAGCCATGTACTCCATTTGGTTCAAGATCAGGCCCAGCGATTCAGCCGACCTGCAGCAAGATCGGTATGAGGAAGCGCACGACCTCCTTGTTCCAGAGCCAAGCTCGTACGGTAAGAGCTTGTCACCTCATTGAGCTGGAGCCCTGGTACGAGGAGTCCTTGCACTCAGGTTGCGAGCCGAGCTAAGGTTGAATCAGCGGCGGACTTTCAAATCTCTTCGTCGGACGTACGGCGCCCATCTTGACTCAGCGCGCTCCTACGCTGCTCAAGTCGAGCAAGGGGTCGACAACCCTCGAAATGCCAGTCTTCGCCCACCTGGGATCGTTATCAACAACATGCTGTAGGTAGAAAATGTTGGATCCCAGGTTGCGTTTGACAACTCACGAGGCGGGCCCTGCGATGGCACCCAATTCCGGTAGCAAGGCCGAACAGGCCGGCGACAGCGCGTCGCTGAAGGTGCTCGCCCGCGTCGGGTTGATCGCTTACGGCGTTGTGCACCTCTTGATCGGCTGGCTGGCGCTGCAGATCGCATGGGGCGCGCGGGCCGGCAAGAGCGCCGACATCTCCGGGGCGCTGAGAACATTGGCTGATCAGCCCTTTGGCAGGATCCTGCTATGGCTGGTTGCGGTCGGCATGGTGGCGCTCGCGCTCTGGCAGGCCAGTGAAGCCATCTGGGGCTATCGCAACCGCGTAGGTGCCAAACGGGTCCGCAATCAAGTCACCAGCGGGGCCAAGGCCGTGATCTACGCCGCCCTGGGGGTCAGCGCAGCTTCGGTCGTGCTCGGCTGGGGATCGTGGGACGCGCAGTCCCAGCAGCAAACCACCTCAGGTGTGCTGGCGTGGCCCGCCGGGCGGGTGATCGTCGTGGTCACGGGGCTGATCATCATTGGCGTCGGCGTGGCCGGGGTGGTCAAGGGCGTGAAGAAATCCTTCAACGAGGAGATTGACACTTCGTCGATGTCCCCAGTTGCCCGGAAAGGCGTGGCGCGACTGGGCCAAGTCGGATACATCGCCAAGGGGGTGGCACTGGGCGTGGTGGGGGGCCTGCTCAGCTATGCGGCGCTGACCTTCCACCGACAGAAGGCGCCGGGGCTGGACGGCGCGCTGCATGCGATCCTCGCGCAGCCGTTGGGGCGGTTTCTGCTTACGGCCGTGGCGCTTGGATTCGTGGCCTTCGGCCTGTTTGCGATGCTCGAGTCACGCTACCGCCGGATGTAGCCCTTCTGTACGATTCCTGTTGATGCCGCCGCCCAGGCGGATAAATCGTCACTTCCGGCCGTGGCGCCTCGCCTGGCAGGCCCAGTTGCCCAGTATTAGGACAGCCTCGTCATCGAGCCATGCCCTTTGCGGCGGCAGTAAGATCACCAGTCGTTTCGGAAACAGGTGCATGGCCAGCACTTGCGGTTGCATCTCGTGCGGAAACGGGCCGAGCTGAATCACTACCGGACCTTTGACCTCGACGATCACACAGCCGGTCGGCACCGAATACAACACGACAAAATGGGAAAGCCGTGCATGCGGGTCGGTCATAGCGAAGGGCCAAGTATTGGTCGACGCACGAATGGTACCCAAGACCCGCGCCGTTTGTCTTTCCTGAATCCCTCCTGGGGGCGTTCTCCTCTAATTCTGTCCCGGGTGCGGCGCAGCATATTGGCGATCAAGGCACGCGTCTGCACATTCGACTGCCACGTCGAAGGGCATGTCGCCCAGCGGCAGGCCGACGACGAAATGCCGATCCTAGTGGCAATAAGCGTGCCGCCGCCGTACTAGGAAGCGCTGTGCACCCAATCGTGCACTCTCAAATGTGCGCGCTATCGGAACAACCAGCCCACCAGGACGCCACTGAAACTTGTCATGGGAGGCGCTGGCTCGTCATTTTTCATGTCTCCCAATAGTTAAGCGTAGCAGCGAAGCTTGCGGGAGAACTCCTGCAACGCGCCGATTCCGCTCTCCTCGGCGCGCCTGCACCATTCCTCCAGCCGTTTGACCTGTTGCTCCTTTGAGGCGGCGGAAAGGCTCCACAGGGCAGTGAGTTCCTGGCGCATCGCGTAGATGGAGCGCAGCAACTGACTGGAATGCATTGCCTGAAGCAATATTACGCGCTCATGCGCCGGGAGCGCGTCCTCCTCCCGCTGCAGCCAGTGTCTGAGCGCCTCCCGCGTTCTGGACTCATTCAGCACCGGGACCGCGCAAGCCCCCAAGTTGTGAATTTCCTCCAGGGCGGTTTGCTGCAGGGACTTGGCGAACTTGGCCAGCACATGGTAGCGGTGGGTGGTGACGGCCTGCAGGGTCTCCGCGTCGCAACGTGTCTTGGCCGGATCGAAGTGGATCTTGGGCGCCACCTTGCGCACCGTGGCTAGGCGCAGCGTCGCCAGGAGACGGATGTACGTCCAACCGAGGTCGAATTCCCACCACTTGTTGGACAGCTTGGCGGAGGTGACGTAGGCGTGGTGGTTGTTGTGCAGTTCCTCGCCGCCGATCAGGATGCCCCACGGCACGATATTTTTGGAAGTGTCGTTCGGTGCGAAGTTCCGATAGCCCCAGTAGTGGCCGACGCCGTTGATCAAGCCCGCGGCGAAGAACGGGATCCACAGCATCTGCACTGCCCAGATGCTGAGTCCGATCGGACCGAACAGCACCAAGTCGATCGCCAGCATGATGCCGATACCCAGGCCGACGTGCTTAGCGTAGAGCTTGCGCTCGATCCAGTCGTCTGGAGTACCGCGCCGTATTTCTGATGCGTTGCAGGGTTCCTGGCTTCCCTGCGATAGAGTTCGGCGCCCTCGAACAGCACTCGCCTGAGGCCGTAGACCTGCGGGCTGTGGGGATCTTCCGGGGTCTCGCATTTTGCGTGGTGCTTGCGATGGATCGACACCCACTCCTTGGTCACCATCCCGGTGGTGAGCCACAGCCAGAAACGCAAGAAGTGGCTGGCGATGGGATGCAGATCAAGGGCCCGGTGGGCTTGGTGACGATGCAGAAAGATGGTGACCGACGCGATAGTGACGTGGGTCAAGCCCAGCGTCACCAACGCATAACCCCACCATGGGAGATTGAGCAGGCCAAGTTGCATCACCGGTTCCTTCGCAGGATCGAAACGCGTAAGGGACATGTACGCTGAGTGCGCCGTCAATTCTGTCCGCTGGCGCACATAGGCTAACCCCAGGCGCGGCCGCAACCGCGCGTCCATTCCCCCTTCCAGTATCTGTTTGTGATATCAGCTATCGACCACTTCAACGACGCTTGTCAGCGTCGGCCACCGCCCGATTTGCTTAACGACCCCGCAGTGCGGGTTGCCGCCCCGGGCTCCTCGTCTCAGCTAGCCGCGGCGTCCGTTCGCGGAGGCATCGGCCGCCGCGCGCGCTTGAAGCCATGGAGAACAATACCGAGCAGATCGGTGAGGCTGTCCTGGCGCTGCTGTGCTTGAACATGTGCGAGCAGAATTGCGCATGGAAGACGCTCGATTGGAGCGCGCTGAACTGCTTGCACGACAGGGGCATTTTCATTATCCGATGAGTCGCGCCGCAACACCCAGGACGACTTCCCCTACTTCCTGCCCCCAAAATCTGGACTATTGTGCCAAGACGCGATGAGAGTATCCAGCTCGCGAAGATCCGCGGGCTTGACGAGGTGATGGTTGAAACCCGCTTCACGAGAGCGAACCAAATGCTCCGCTTGCCCGTACCCACTAAGGGCGACCAACAGCACGTGGGCGTGACCGGGCATTGATCGGATTCGGCGCGCCACCTCATAACCGTCCATGTCTGGCAAGCCGATGTCCAGAAGCACCACGTCGGGCCTGAAAGTGTCCATCAGGTCCAGCGCGGCCTGCCCCTCGGCGGCGACTTGCACTTCATGTCCACTGAGCCGAAGCAACACCGCGCTACTTTCCGCCGCGTCGTCATTGTCATCAACGACCAAAATCCGCTGAGCCACGACGTCCACCCCCTCGCGGCGATCCTCTGCTGCAGAGCGTTCCGGCTCGGTACCCTTGGGCAACGCGGGAAGCCGCACGACGAACTTGCTGCCGCAATTCAGGCCGTCACTGCGAGCATGCACGGATCCGCGGTGCAACTCAACCAGGCGACGCACCAGCGCGAGACCAAGCCCAAGTCCTGTAGAGCGCCGGTCGAGCGACCGCTCCGCCTGCACAAAAATCTTGAAAATGGTAGGGATGAACTCTGGCGCCATACCGATGCCGTTGTCGATGACTGTCAAAACGGCTTCACCCTCACGACGTTCCAAAATGAGCTGAATATCTCCGCACGCGGGTGTGTACTTGATCGCATTGGCCAGGAGATTGTTCACGATCTGCTCCAGTCGCATTGCGTCGCCGCTGACGACCAGGGGTTCATCCGGCATCGTAAGGGTCAACCGATGTTGACGCGCCTCGGCATCTGCGCGCAGCGATTCAACTGCGTGCTGCACAGCGATCACGAGATCGACACGTCCGGACTTGAGTGAAATGATGCCGCGCGTAATTCGCGAAACATCCAGCAAATCATCTACCAGTGCGATCTCGTGCTCCAGCTGCCTTTGGACTGCCGCTTGCGTCGATTTGATCGTTGCCTCGTCGGCGCTTCCGCTTTGCCAGATCTGCATACCATTGCGAATCGCCGCCAAGGGGTTCCGCAATTCGTGAGCCAGCATGGCGAGAAATTCGTCCTTCTGGCGATCGGCTTCCTGCAGCCGCACCATATCCTGACGCTGCTGGGTGATATCCTCGATCGTCAGCAGGATCAGTGCTTGATCGAGCCATGCCACCCGTAACGCATTCAAGCGCATCGTGCGCAAGCCGATGCGGGCAAACGGTTGCGTGATCTGATAGTCGCGGACGGCGGTTTTCTCCGGAAGAATGTCCTCCAGCAATTCGCGCAATGCGGGAAGATCCCACTGTCCGTTGCCGAGCGAGTAAAACCGCGTTCCGACCGTATCCTCAGCTGTCGTTGCAAACATGTGCATAAACGAGGAGTTGGCTCGCGTAACACGAAGATCGGCGTCAAGCACAACAACCGGTTCCGAGATGGTCTCGATGATGGCCTCGGCATAGTCCCGCGCCCGCATCACTTCTTCGTGCAGATCCTTGAGTTCGCGGATGCGATAGCGCAGTTCGTCGTTAGTCGTGGAGAGTTCCTCGTTGACGGACTGGAGTTCTTCCTTGGCGGTCTCCAGCTCTTCGTTTGTGCTGCGAAACTCCTCATTGCTGGACAGCAGCTCTTCCTCGCTCGACTTCAATTCCTCGCGCGCGCTTTCGTGCTCCTCGAGTGTCGCTCGAAGCCGCTCACGGGTGGCGTTCAGCTCTGCCGTGAGCCGCACGATCTGCCCGTCCTTGTCGTCGGCCGAATGCACTTCCTTTTGGCCAATCCCTTTTTGCAAGGCCTGAAGCATCCAGGCCTTAAACGGCCCCGGCGCGGCGGCAGACATGAGGGCAGATCGCGGTTGCACATCGCCAAAGAAAACCAGAAACCATTTTCCGTCAATACCAGCGATTTGCACGGGATGCACTTCCAGGCCGGCTTCTGATGCAGCTCCGTCGGCCACGGCCATGCGCAAGCCCGTCTTTCGAACTGGGACACCGCCCTGACAGACTTGCTTGACCGCTTCCGTCACCGCCAGGAACACTTCGGGCTTGGCGAGCCGCTGAAGATTGCTGCTTGGCGGCCCGTCAGGATTGGCGAGCCACGCGCTCGTGTCACCACGATAGTCAACGATATTGAGATCCTCGTCGCACAGTACAGAAGGCGGTGCGTAGCGCGCCAATGCCTTGCGGTCTGCCTCCAGGCGGAGCCGCGCCCCACTCGTGGGCTCCCGATTGCCGCTGGACAGTCGGGCCACGCAGGATGTCGGTGTAGCGATCCCGCTCGATGCGTCGTTGCGTGATCGATCCGGGCGCGGCTTCCTGATGTACAGCCTGGCGCGTTTGTTCTCTAGCACGCCAAAGTACTCGGAGAACGCACCTACCGTCTCGGATGGGCCTAGCATCAACACGCCTTCAGCACGCAGCGCGTAGTGAAATACCGGAATGACACTACGCTGAAGGACCGGGTCAAGGTAAATCAACAGGTTGCGGCAGCTCACCAAGTCTATGCGAGAGAACGGCGGATCGGCGGCAACGTTATGGCGCGCAAAGGTACAGAGATCGCGGAGGGACTTGTCGATCCGGTAGTAGTCGCCGTCGCGCACAAAGAATCGCTTCAGCCGCTCGGCGGAGACGTTGCGGGCGATGTTCTCGATATAGCGTCCCGCCCGCGCGGTTTCCAAGGCATCCACGCTCACGTCGGTTCCGAAGATCTGGATGGGCGTGGTAGCGGCGCGTCCGCCCAGATACTCAACGAGACACATGGCGAGGGAATACACCTCTTCACCGCTTGCGCAGCCAGGGACCCATATGCGGATGGCAATGTCGGCATTGCGTTCCCCCAGGATGCGCGGAAACACCGTTTGGACTAGTGCATCGAATGCGTCGGGATCGCGGAAGAACTCTGTCACGCGAATCAGCAGGTCTCGCCCGAGCGCAAGTGTCTCGCTCGGATCGGTTTCCAGAACGGCAATGTAATCCCCCAGCGACGAAAGCTGCCGCAGTCCCATTCGCCGGGAAAGCCTGCGTTCCACCGTGCCGCGCTTATAGTGAGCGAAGTCAATGCCGCAAGCGTTCTCCAGCAGCCAAAACACTTGTCGCAACCCGCGCCCGCTGGCCTGCTCTGGCCGGCTGTCGTTGCTATCGCTTCCCGACGCTAGGTGCGGCTGCCCCGCAATTCGCTTGATCTCTTCCGCGATCTCCCGCGGCGACATGACGAAATCGACACAACCGGTGCCGACGGCCGCATTCGGCATGCTTGCAAACTTTGCGGAATGCTCGTCTTGCGCGAAGGTGATGCCGCCCTCGCGTTGGATCGCCCGCAATCCAAGTGCGCCATCCGACCCGCTGCCTGACAGAACCACGCCGATGGCGTGCGAGCCCTGATCCGCGGCTAGCGAATCAAACAGGTCGTCTACGGGCATGGGCGGCTCCAGGGCCGCTTCACGCGGCTGCAGGCGGATGCGTCGCTGGACTACCAGCATGCGGGTATTCGGCGGAATGACATACACGTGGCCCGCATCGATCGACATCCCCTCGGCCCCCTCCAGAACCACCAGGTCGGTGTGCGAGGAAAGGATGTCGGGCAGAAGACTATGTCGGCAGGGATCGAGGTGCTGCACCACCAGAAATGCCGCACCGCCCACAGCGGACATCGCCACGAGGAGTTCGGAGATCGCCTCAAGGCCGCCTGCGGAGGCGCCGATGCCAACGATCGGAAAGGAGGGGGAAGTGCCCTCCGGATATACTGGGGACGTGTCGCTCACAACTGCGTACCGGGTGATAGGGCGGTCGGTGATGACTCTCGCAGACGCAAATTCCGGCGCCTTCTTGAGACTCATACAGCGCAAAAAATAGCATCTATTGGCGCAATGCGCACTTGTTACGTGCCAGGGGGGAAACCCTGCTCCTTGGCCTAGATTTCGCGTGGTGTGTCGCCAAAGTTGTTGCGCAGACGAATCTGCCCGTCCACGCCGTGAACCAGCAACTCGACCCTGTCCCGTTTCGCACGGGCAGTGGCGGCCGCGATGGCCTCCTCTTGCGTCGCGTGGTGCGATTCCGCATACCGCGCATTTTCCTCGGTGACGTCCCAGCCGTCCTTATGCGGGACCACATGGATATTGTTTGGCATTGTTTGCTCCTTCGGTGCCGGCTAATCCAGTTCTAAGCGCGACCGACGGGATTTTCAATGACAGGGTCTAACAGGCGTGTCCAGCGTAGCCAGCGCCCGCGGGAAGGACGCGGAAACAGCCGTCAATGGTGGGATAGAGTCGTGTGTCAGTCCGGTGCAGGCCCAAATACACCTCTCGACAGGTCATGCTCAAACTCTGCAGACCAGAACGCCGGGTTCACCCTCGTACATGCTCATCCTCAAAGCTTTCCGTTCGACAGTCACCACCCGAGGAGTCCGCGAGGTGCTTGCACCAATGCCTTCGGTCGCGCTGACATTGAAGTCGTCCGGGATAACGCCGTACCTTCTACACGCGATGCCGAACACCGTGCGCTCGTGTGAAGGGAACCCGTGATAGCGCACTTGCCCCATAACCATCTCCCGGCCCATCCTAACATGCTACCTGACCCACGAACTTGCGGCGATCGGCGCGCCGGCCAGCCTGCGGCGGTCGGCAATCATCGGCCGCTAAGGCAGGTGGCCGGCGGCAGCTGCCGTCGGCACTCGCTTGCCCCAAACGCGCTCACCTTCCCCAAATCGTTATACCTTTCGCAGGTTCCTTGAGATCGGGCGCGCAGCGGCCGTTGCCTGCGTGCGTATGCCGATGGTCCAGCATGGCTTCGCAGTGGCTGACCTAAAGGCGGCGGGTTACGACCTGACTCCGATATCGGGGAAGTTGATACGGTTGGGTGAATGAGCAGGCAGGACGCCCAGCCGCTGCGCCGTGGTAGTGGCGACAGGATGCACACAAGGAAAGCCCACGCAACACGGGAAGCCCGCCCTTGGCGTGGTCAGGGATGATCAACCGGACGCCCGTGAGGAACAGGCCAGGCGCCTTGGGGTGACGGAGAGGCCCGTAGTACCGCTGAAGCCGGGCATCGCTTCTATGCTTTGCACGACAAGATTCTCTGTGACAACGGTTCAGTTGAACGTCAAACGCCAGCGGCAGATCAATCGCCTCGACCTGGAGCGGGCAATACAACACAATCCCCTTTCAAACGCATCGAAAGATGCCCAGGCCAAAGGCAACCAGCGACCGCCGCCCGCCGGTTGACCGGCGGCTTCCGACCCAAAGGAGTAATCCGTCTTCAATGAAAGCAGTCGCTCAACGTACAAGCGGAGAGGAGCGCATTTCGCACGTCCACGGCCGCGAGATGGCGCCGACGACCCCCGGTGACCAACCGCACAACACACGAGAAAGGTTGCGAGAGCGCGAATCGAGACGGTGGCCAGCAGGCGGATTATCCATTCGGTAGACAGGGTCGATCCGTCGGGGCAGGGACATGAGGGGACCGCACGCGCGTCGTGCGAAGGTTTGGATGTCTAAAGTTGAATTTACCTCTTCAAGCGGCCTTCATTATACCTCTTGACGCTACCAGTGATTTTAATGACAAAAAGATCCTGGTAATAGGCAGCTATGTCCCGATTATCAGAGCCGGCTTCCGTAAGTTCTCTAACAGAGTCAGTCTCTGCGTTATATCTAAATATCTTATTTTCACGGGTCAGGATATAAGCGACGCCACCAAGAGCATCAATTTTCTTGGCGCTTACGATCTTCTCGATGGCAATGCAGGTATCCTCCTGTTTAGCCACGCCCTCTTGTTTGGCTGCGTTTTTTTGTTCGGCTGTCCTTTCCTTTTCGAAAGCCGAAGGCTCGCGGTATTTACATGGCGTTCCATCGCGTCTGATGAAGTACAGCGCTCCCCCATCGGCCTTTATTGCATCCGCGTCTCCATTGCTATAAATTTCAGAAAATGGCTGTCTAAGGGTAGGGGCGTACTTCAATATATTGCCTCTCTCCTTTAAAATGTAGAGAATCGAACCTGCGGAAGTTATCTGCTTAGTATCCTCTCCGTTATCTACTTTTATAAAGACGTTTTCTACAGTGGTATCATCGTTTCCAGTAGTGCTGGGGGCTATGGTACTTCTCCAAATATTACCGTTCTTTTTGAGAACATACATGGTGTCCCCAGTCACCACTATTTGAGGCGTTCCAGTGCCATCATCTGTTAGCTGAAATTCAGATTTTTCTGGTCGTGGGTGAATCGGCTGGTAAGCCCAGATGTTGCCATTGTTTTTTAATATGTAGAGGGCGCCTCCTGCTGCGGCAATCTGCTGCGTTCCTGTGCCAGGATCCACCATTGTGAAACCGTTCCGTAAAAGTCTATAAATATTCCCATTCTCCTTCAGCAAATAGATATCTTCGCCATCCGCAACGATTTGTTTCGCATCAGTGCCTTCATAAACTAACTTCTCAAATACTGCGGGCTTATACTCAGGAAAACGAATTGCACGTTGGGCGCCGAATATAAAAAGGCTGAGTCCAACAGCATACATTAATGTCTTTCCCTGCTTAGTCTCGGGTGAGGGCACGGAGAAATTCGAAATCGTAACCCCTCTAGAAATTCCGGCGGCGGTGGCTATGCAATAAATACCGGCCAGGTAAGCAGCAACCGACCAGGAATCCGAAAGGAGCTTGTTTAAAATCTCTGTCATCTTGACCTCCCATCAATCAGACCAGGATGTTGGTGAATAATGGCTCTATGTTGGACTGTGCACAATAGCTACATACTACGCTCGCACGGGGCTTGCTCAAAGGTAAAAAGACTGACTGACCGCTTTGGAGCGATTTTCGCGTCACCATCGAACGTCGGGTTGTGGCCGGTCGCGGACATCGGCGGCAGCAAGCCTTGGCGGTCCGCTACCGGTTGTGGATTAAGGCCCGGTTGCGATCAACTCTTGGTTGAATGCGGGACATGTCGATCGGACGCGGACGCAGCAGTTCACAAGTTCACCTGCTTCACTCCGATTGCAAACGCAGTTGCATTCTGCCGACTCCACCGGCCCCCTCAAAAGCTCCACACCCCGCACAAACAGCACGCCCGTGCCGACATTTCAATTTGGCTGAAACCCCGACATTTCAAAACGTCCTTGACAACCCTGCTGCCGGCTGAGTCCGGCGAGACATTCATGTTGTCGGCCATGCCGGTGTGGGTGCGGCCGGTGGCTGTGGCATTGTCGGTGGCTCAACCTGCGGAGGTTGCATGATGCTTCAACTCTTCGTGAACATCGCGCCCCCACCTGATGCTACGCCTTCAGCCATTGCCTACGCGCGGCCCTGCGGTTGAACGTCCCCAACTCGCTGTTCACGCGGCCGCGCTTTGCCATTGCCGACCTCGACCCCGCCGACCAATTCATGATCAACCAAATACTTAGACTTCGTCTTATTGGCGACCGCCCCATCCCCTTCAGCGGCCATTCGTGCTCCACACCGAGACCATGGGCGACTACTCGTGGCGAACGGCCTTAGTAATAGCTCTTCCGTTATGTGCACAGGCGCACATGCTGACCAGCCGCAGAATGCTAGGCTCTCTACTCCGGCTTGGCACCGCGCCCGGTCGGACTGGCGCGCCGGACTTGCGGTCCAGCGTCCGAATAGTATGAACCTAGAAAGGATTATGTCCGCCAAGTACTTCGCCTATCGCGGTTTTGAGATAATAGCCTTCGCGCAACGAAACGTCACAGGCCTTTGGGTCGGTGCATATGAGGCCTTTGCCACCGATGAACGGGATGCCATAGATCTTGAAACTGTTCTCAGCTGCAGATTCCTATGCGACGGTGTCGATCACAAATTGGCATCAGACGAAGACGAGGCAGCCGAGGAAGCTGCGGCCTGGGCGCGGGCAGTCATCGAGGCCAGGCTGATCGTGGCTTCGCTCAGGAGGCCGCAAGGGTGAACCTGAGTTCAAGCTCCAAATGGTATGCGTACACTGCATTTGGGGAATGCCTTGCCCGACGGACTATGTAGCGCGATGCGCACCCGACATAACCAGCGGCGCGCCGCGGCCTGGGGGCGTCCGGAACGCAATCCAATCTACTTGCCGCAGGGCCGCCAACATTCAACAATTCTACGACCACTGTGCTTTGGTCGCACTAGCGTCCGCTTGGTACGAGAAGGCCGGCCGCCCGAACAGCGCGCGTTCGCCGACCTTGAGGCAAGGCTCGCTCACACAGCCGTCTCTCATCCGCTTGCCGGGGCCGACCGGCCAGTACTTCACTGGTGCGGTCGCCGCGCCGACTCTGCGCATGCAGCTAGGGGGACGACGATTGGAACGCTTTGGCAAGCCTGGACCCAGTTCACTCAATTGCATTCGGTCCCGCGGACGGGTCTCCCGGAAGGTAACGTGGCTTGACAGGCATCACCGACATTGAGGGTAACGCCGTTTGGCCCTGGATTGCGGTATGGCCCCAGCTTCCCCGATGCAGTGCAGCAATAGTGAGGCCGGCCAGGTCGCGGGGAAGTCTCCGTTGCCGGGGCAGACTGTGTGGGCTGATCAGAGTCCTGGTCGCCCGAATCGGGCGCGACACACTGCCCTTTCTGGCAGATTCTCTCCGCCTTGCATTGCATATCGTATTGGCATCCCGCCGCATCGGCGTACAGCGGGATCGCTACCGCCAACGACGTGGCGAGAAGCAGCCCTAGCGTTTTCATACTCCCTCCTGTTCAACTGCCAACAAAAGCTCGACTAAACGGCGCAACACCGAGGGCACAAAGCCGGCTCAATAAGCGCTATATCATCCGCTCACCCGGCACGCGCTGGAACTGTTCCCCCCAGGCTGGCGATCCCGCCGCCGCTCGCACCGTATCGCCCTGACGCTAGCACTGAAGCTTGAAACCTATCCCCACGAACACTTATTTGTAAACGATATATTAAGAAGAGGCATCACGGAGTCGTCTGGCCCGAGGAGCCCCGGCTAGGTTCTCGAGACTGGTCTCCATCGTGCCGGAGAGGTTCGAATTCATAACTAGACCTTCTGGGACGGGCAATCGCCGGTTGGGTCCGCGTTTGTCACCAGCGACGTGGCAGATGCTCTGCCCGCGGCGGGCAAGGCAGCTAGCATTCACTTTTCCAGACCTGGACTGCGCCAACATCTCGTTTCGCGTCGCCCTCTTTGTCGTCCCGGCGCGTTTGACTCTCATGGAAAACCCCAGCAAGCGCGCGCCTTGGCTTTAGTCGCAAGATTCAGCTATGCTTGCGACGCAGAGCGCACGCGGTCGTTGCCCGCGAAATCCCCTCCACGTTCTGCACAATTGACTTCTGTTCACCGTGTAGGTTTTTCTGCGTAGATGCGAGGACGAGATGACGACTGGAATCGTGAAGTGGTTCAACAACGAAAAGGGTTTTGGCTTCATCACGCCGGATGGTGGCGGTAAGGACTTGTTTGCGCATCACTCGGAAATCCTAGGCAATGGATTCAAGTCCCTGGACGAAGGCGCCAGAGTCGAGTTCGAGGTAACGCAAGGCCAAAAGGGTCCACAGGCTTCCCAGATTCGCAAGCTCTAACGCCCGCCGCACCTCTGCAGCAAACAAAAGAAGGCCTTCGCATTGGCGTAGGGATTTTTCGTTTGCTGCACCCTCGGCCACTGTGGCCTGGCTCCAGCGTCAGACTTGGGGGCCTGGCATTCAGAGGTAATGTCGTCACTGCCTTCGAAGCTGGCGCGGCTTTGCACGCGGTGCATGGCGACGTTGATGTCGACGTAGTGTCTAGTGTTTCCTAGCTAGCCCTCGGCACGGACGTGCGCGGAATATTGACTCATCCCGGTACGTCGCGCGCAAAGCTAGCCTATGCTCTCCACCCGCCAAATCTTCGCAGGAATGCCTTGGATAAACTTACTTCCTCAGGCATGGATTCGAGTTCGGCGAGCGAGAATTCGCAGTGATTGGCAAGGCCGAACCGGCCAGCGGTGATGAGAACCGCCTTAGTACAGCCATCTGCGCGAGCGCGCGTCAGTACGCTGCCGACAAGCTGAGTCGCGATTGGGTGGCCGCGATACTCTTGAAGCACACCGACGGACCGCACGACAACCGTCTCTCCATATTGCTCAGCACATGCACAACCCACTACCCGCTCACCTAATACAGCGATATGAAAGAAGCGCAATGTCTGGTCGAAGACGTCGTTAGGCAATCCACAACACTCGAGAACATCCACGATGGCAGGCCAATCAGCTTCTCCTGCCGCCCGAATCTGCATGCCTCTCATCATTTCCGGCATCTCCTCGTCTGACATGCGAGCTGAAAGCGGAAAACACTTGAAATTTCTGTCGTAAAGATTGCGTTTCTAGGTTAACACTTCCGCCAAGCGAATGGATTACGGGAAAACCCATATACATCGGTGTAATGCCGTGCCATCGACGCCGAGAGACAGCTTTGGCGGTAACACGGGAGTTCGAAGAATTTCAACCTGGCAAACAGATGCCGGCGTTCCCTCTGGAATCAAAAACTTGTCGCGATTCCCCCGAGCCAGGCCGGTGCACGCTCGCGACCTGACCAGGTGGCGCCCGTCTCGGGGGCAAGGTACTTCGGCGAATTTGGATCCGCCGCTATCTGTGGCTTACTCGTCGTGGTCCATTGGAGGCCAGTTCCGTCATCACCCTGGAGTCAATACCCATGCGCTGCTCCCCTCTTGTCAATCTTGCGTTGCTTCTTGTCGTCGCGGGCTGCGGTAAGCAAATCCGGGGCAATGCTGCGCCGACGACCTCTGTTGAGTCTAATGTGCTGCCGTATCCCGGTGTTGATCCGAGTTTGGGCGAAAATCTGTTTCCGGATGAAAAGTCCCTATCTGTCCAGATTGCAGATGCCATTGAAGGATCCATCCGCGATAAATACCGAGCTGGTAACGCTCGGCGCGACGCACACGCGAAATCGCACGGCTGCGTGAGAGCAGAATTTCACGTTAATGAGGCACTGCCTGTTAGTCTGATGAAGGGAATCTTTATTCCCGGTAAAACCTATCAGCGACTGTCAGCAGCAAAATTTCCAACCCGCTGAATACCCGCTACTGGTCAATGGTTCCTTATCAACTGGGTACGGGTCCTGACCGGCGTGTTATCAAATTTTCTGCCAAGAATTGTTCGTCTGCAGCGGAACCAATGCCGAACAACCCCGGCCATGATTACTTACGCGACGCGTTGCGTATTACGCTTGAGCAGGACGATGCTTGTATGGAATTTCTGGTGCAACCCAGAACCTCTGACAGTATGAACGTCGAAGATTCTATGACCGAATGGAAAGAGGCACAGGCTCCTTTCTATAAGGTGGCAACTATCCTCATTCCCCGACAGCATTTCGATCCCGCAGCGCAGAACCAATTCTGTGAAAATCTAACTTTCAGCCCGTGGCACGCATTGCCGGAACACCGACCGCTGGGGGTCGTTAACCGCTTGCGCAAGGTGATTTACGACCGCATCAGTCGAGTGAGGCATGAAATTAATTCTACCGAAAGACAAGAACCTTAGGATCTATTCGAGCCACTGGCCTCTGGTTTTCCCTATGACGGTTCGCGAACCCAGCAGCGGCGCGGGCGATACGGTGTAACCCGTTGATGGAAAATGGATTTCTGTGGGGCCCATGTCACGCCACCCCGATTGTGCCACCGATTCCCCGGCGTTGAGCACCCGTTGCCTAGGCCGGGATCTCGCCCTGCCCGTCCCACTTCTGTCCTTCGGCGTTGCGGTAGATACACGTCGGCTCGGGGCTCGCCGGCAGCGTCGGAGCTGCGCCAAAACAGCCGTCCGCCTGCAGGTCGGCGTCAGTGCCATTTTAGCCATTTGGACACGAATCCAGACGATGGCCGCAACGTGCTCGATTTCAGCCGCCATACGATAGGTGTAAGGTTTTGGGAATCGTCAAGGTGCAGGGATTTGGGACGGCCGACTATCAATCGCCCGTGCCGGCCTTCCACACCCTCTGCATGGCCTCCATCCGCCGCGCCGCCTCGGTCGTCACGCAACGCGTGGTGGTGTCCCGCGAACGTTGCCGGCACGCTGCACCACCTCGAGCGGCGCCTCGGCCGCCAGCGCATGCGAAATATGTGTGCCGCCAGCCAGTCGGCGTGCGTCCTGGCGGCTTCCAGACGGTGCGCTCCCCGCGGGTCGGTGGACCGCAGCGTGTCCGCCCAGGCCGTGAGGAATCCCTTGATCTGCTCCATGTGAGCGAGCACAGGATTGCTGCTACAGCTAGAACGATGCGTGGGCCGGGATTTGGAGGATCGTATGTCCTGCAGCGCGTCCAGGGCATGCCTTACAACGTTCTCGGCTTTCGCTAAAACTTTCGCGCGCGGTACTCGCGCCGAACGGGCGCAGGATCGGGTGCGACTATTGGGGGAGGGACAAGCGCTTGAAGTGCTTCCACAGCGCCCGGAGCGCATCATGGTCGGCCGCCACGCACGCCGCGAGATAGCCGCGTGCATAGCCTGCACCAATACCAGTTTCCGGCCGTCCCGACTGCAGCTGGCGCAGGAGTCCATCGGCCACCACCACGTCGTTGCGCCAACCCAGATCGTCCTGCAACTTGCTAAGCCAGGCCTTATAGCGGCGCACCCCTTGCCTGGGGTACAGCGAGGCAAAGAACTCAGTTGCGTAGCGCAGCTTCTTGGCCGCGATGCGCGCGCGGTGGCGCCGCTGCGCATCCAAGTCCGCCAGGCCGCGGCCACGCCTGATCACCTTGCGGTGTCGTTCGCGCAGCGTCTTGGTGGCGAACTTCCGCAGCGGGAACTCCAGCACCCGGCGTTGCTCGTCGTTCGGGTTCTGGCGCCAGCCGGCCTGCTCCAGCCAGCGGCTGAGTTCAATGATGAGCCGTGTGTATCGCACTGAGTCCACTGCCTGCGCAGCGCGCTGGTGTTTCTCCCGTGCGATCTCGCTGGCCGCTTGCTTGACTGCTTCCGCGTCCACCTCCTCCGGCTCACCGGAAAAGGCGTCGGACAGGGTGGAGGTGGCCAGCACCTCCCAGTCGCGCGCAACGCCGAGTTCGCCGGCGATCCATTTGAGCTCTTCCTGCAGGAAAGTCGGACACACGACCGCGGCTCCCATCAGATCCATCGCCGATCGCAGGCGCCGAAGGCCCACCCGCATCTGGTGCACACTCGAAGGGTCCTCGCCGGATATGACGTTGCGTTCATTGCCCTGGATCTGCTCCATACAGTTTTGCGCGATGCACTGGAAGGCGCGCTCCACGGTGTCGCGTTTGTTGAGCTCGAGCGGCTGCGCGCGTACCACCTCAAGTTGCTCGCTGGCTATCAGTGCGTAGCCCCGCTCACCCTTGCTGCGCCGGCTTATGCGTAGCGGCACGGCGTCGAGCAGGCCCAAGGCCAGATCGTAGAGATGGCCTGGATCGCCGGCCTTAATCTCCATTTCAACTTCCTGGAACGCCGCGTTGGCGTTGTCGGCCTGGACCGTCCCATCGTCCAGCGCCAGCTCCACCTCGTCGCCTTGCGGCAGGCGCAATAGCGAGACGGTGCGCTGCACATTCGTGGTGAAAACCGGCACCAGGCGCCCGACCAGTTGACCGTCGCCGATCAGCTTGCCCACCACCGAACCCTTCGGCACCACGCTGCGCAGGACGTCAAGATCAGGCGCCTCGCCCTCTATCGGGGCCTCGAACTCGTCACGCTCGTAGAGTCCGGCTCGAGTCGAGCCCTGTGTCTTCAACGTCTGCACGTGGTGATTCCCTGTCTTCCTAACGCGCAACGATACGTGGTGGCAGTGCAGGTAGAGGTCAGGGGTATCAAAGTACGTGCTAACTAGATGCTCGGAGTGCGGTCGCTCGGTGCGCAAGGATTTCAGCAAGGGCAGGCTACGTAGCTGATCGACCTTACCTTCTACCAATTCGAGTTTCAGTTCGCGTTCCATGGCACAGCCTTGGCAAGTAAAGGATGGAAGCCGTACGAAGACCCACCAGACTCTACTCTAGGTCAAGCGGAGCCTCCCAAGCGCGCGAGGCCGCCGGTCACGAAAGCCCACTGGCCTGCGGTCAAGCTGCGGCCCACATCCAGTTCTGACCGAGCCTCGCGCGCGGCACGTGGATCCCATGCCACGGGTTGCCCGTCAGGTAGTTCTGCTCGACCAGGAAGCGGTATCGATTATTGAGCACCCCGATCGCGTAGCCCTGGGCGCGAGGCGACAGCGGCCCCTCGAAGGGCCGCCAGACCGGGCTTCACCGTTCGCGCGCGCGGGGCACAACAGTCCTGCGAGAGTCCGCGCATCAGACGGCACCTAGCATATCTCGGCTGCTCGGGAATGGCATAGCATCGAAAAGCCAGCCTCGCGGACAATCAAGGACTGACAGCCATCCTCACAACCATCATCGAGTCCGTACTACTCGAGGCTAGCTTTGCCGGAGGCCATCACGAGGCGGCCCGTTTCCCGTGTGAAACCATCGAGATGGACCTCAACTTTACCCGCCCCGACGCTGGTGGTGCGCGGCATTGCGGCCGACCACGTGGACGGGCTGAAGTGGATGCCGGATCGGATCTCCGTCCGGTGCGTCCCTTAGCGGGAAGCACCGTTCTCATTGAGGTCGCTCCGGCTTAAAGCCGGCCCATCAAGAACAGAATCAGCACCACCACCACTACCACGCCCAGCAGCCCACTAGGGTAATAACCCCAACTGCGACTATGGGGCCAGGTTGGCAATGCACCGACCAGCACCAAGATCAAAATGATCAGCAGAATGGTTCCGATACTCATATCCACTCCTTTCCCCTTGCATGAATGGACGGAAAGGTCTCATGCAAGGCAGATATCACACGTCTTTCCTGCTGCCCACCACTTGGCCCCCAGTTGAAGTACTTGAGGAGCGTCGCCGCCCATACAAGTGCCCGCCCAGGGAACAGAGGCATCGCACTGGACTCACCAGCGCCGGCATCTCGATTTCTGGATCCTAGCGATGGTCGGCTCTACTGTGCTCAGCGAGGAACGACGATCACAGTACTGTCAGCAGTACCTCCTCTTGCACCGGTGCTGCCGGTGTTGCCCTTTGCTCCCGTGTTGCCGGTTGCGCCCGTGTCGCCCGTAGCGCCGGTGTATCCTGTTGCGCCAGTGCCGCCGGTCGCCCCGGTCGCCCCGGTGGTTCCGGTTGCCCCGGTGTAGCCGGTTGCGCCCGTGTATCCGGTGTTTCCTTTCTCACCAGAACTGCCTGTTGCGCCTTGCGGCCCGGCCGGGCCCGTACAAGCCAATACAGCGAGTGTCATCAGTGTTGCGACAATCAGGTTCGAATATTTCATGACAATTCCTTCCTCTTTGCCAACTGAATCGCCCACGAAATTGTGGGCGATCTTCCAGATCGGATCGGCCTCTGGCGGTAACAAGCAGGAGCGACGGTTCGGGTCAGCTCCGCATTGGGAGGGGATCGGCAACCAGCCTTCGCCCGTCGAATTGGGGAATTCCCGAGATGAGCGCACCGCCACCCTAGTGACAGTACGCGAACTCCGACACTGTGTCGGTACGCTAACGGGCATGGATGTCTCCGATATTCGCTTCACAGGCAGGAAATTTCGTCATTCATGACAAGCCTCGTTACTCCTCCGTCACCATATTGAGTTAGGCTGAGAATTGTGGTGTCCAACGTTACGTAGAATGTAGTGAACGGACAACACAAATGGAACGGATACCCCGCAGGGTCTACACGCCGGAATGTCGTGAAGAATCTGTCAAGCTTGTTGAGGGAAAGGAGGGGCGATTGTCGATGCCGCACAGCGGTTATCGGTTCCTTCCAGCATTGGCTGCACACACCAAGGAAGCGCCAGTTCCGGGAGGTTGGCAGGATCTGATAATGATCTAGCCGGCCGCTTCTACTCGACTGGAAGGAGGCCGGCTAGATGATTATCAGAGTCCGCCGAAATCGAAATGCCCGCGCCGCGCGGCCGGTGCGGGGCGAAGGAGACTGTTCCTCACGCCATCCAGACTTGGATGCGTCGGCTGAAGAACGTCCGCCAGGAGGAGTCAGAGTGGGTTGCAGGGGCGTGCGCCTTCCCAACCCCACGAGGGCTGGGCGGCGGTAGACAGCCGATCCCTTGTGCTGTGCGTAGCAGGGTGGCATCGTCGCAATCGATCATTGCGGTGATGGTTTCACGCAGCAGGTTGGTTGGGTAAATCACGGGAAGGACATCGTTAACGATCCTTTCGCTCTCGAACGGCCCGAAGCGGTATATGCAGCTACCATCCACTTCTGCGAAGAACCAACTGTCCGGACTACTTCGATAGATAACGACGACGGCGCGACGAACTTCCTTTGACATACCACTACCCCCAACTTTCCGGAGCTAGGTCCGTTAGCTCGTCGTAAATATATAAATGGCGGATTTGAAGCATCTTTATTTTGATATTTAACTATTACATCGAATATCGATTCCCGGCAATCCGAAGCTGAAATTGGTGGGGCCCCATGCCGGACATTTTCCATAAAATCCCGACGCCGCCTTTGGTATGTTGCGACATGTACGCCCCTACGTTTACTTATAGTTGATTCCGGGCATAAGTGCGGTCCGCAAGCGTACCGTTTGTCGGAATTATCTGATCGCCGATTGATGCGCCGTCGACAGGCTCCCAACTCCCGGCGAGAAGCATCCATCGCCGATTGGCTCGCCTATATTTCAAGTTGACCGGCCAATGTCCACCATCTCATCGCAGGCATCTCCTTGACGATGGGAAAATGTTACCTATTAAGTACCCGATAAGGGTGAGGAGCAACGCATCATGAACATGGCGGGTGCCTGGGTGACCTCGGCATGCTCGTTCGCGCTGCACCTGCGCAAGCGTTCCGAAGCAGGCATTCTACGGCCGTCACCTGGCTAGAGAAAGGCCTTGGCCGCCCTGGGATGCAGCATAGAAGCCTCCGGTTCAGGAAAGAGAAGGATCATGGGAAAAGTTGGCGGTCACCTTTGGATGGGCGGCCTCAAATCTGAAGTGCAACACCTTGCTTCGGGTAAGGTGTTCAGATGCAAAGCAGAACTTCGTACCAACAACTTCAGCCTGAGGAG
>NZ_BAAILO010000053.1:0-730 GCF_054589115.1 Cupriavidus sp. 8B
TGAAGACACCAGACACGCCGTCGACGATAGTCGCGCGCAAGGTGACGCGATGACCGGCGCGCTCTATGCCCGGATGCGCCGCGACCGCGCGGCTGTCGAGGCAGAGCAGGAAGTCTCCAAGCCCTTCCTCGTGGGCAGAGCCGTTCCTACTGCGCGAAACGTTACCCTCCCGTTGGCACTGCGCAATAACGTCGATACGTGGGTCGTCTTTCCCGAGCGCGTCATGCCGCTGGCGGTAGCCGGACAGCGCATCACCATGGCGACCGGGATCCCGGTGAAGGTCGAATCGGATGTCTATCTCCCGGCCAACATGTTGCTCCCGCGCAGCATGGCGGCGCAGGCACGTAATCAACAGGCCGGGGGTGCGGTGCCGCAAGGCATGCCGGCGCTGGGCCAGGCCCCGGCACTCGGCGCGCCGCTTCCGACCAGTCTGGTTGGTGGTGCCGGCAGCATCGCGCAGGCGACCCCGCTGGTGGAGAGCGCCTTGAGCGTGGAATTCAAGAATAGCGAGAAGATGCCGCTAGCCAACATGCTCGACCTGATTGCGACGCGGCTTGGCATCAACTGGGAGTACAACGCATCGAAGGGCGTGATTCGCTTCTATCGCCTGACCACGAAGACCTGGCAGTTGCCGATGAAGGCGGGCACCAGTTCATTCACCACAGAGTTCAAGGAGAGCGCCCGGGGCTCGAACGGCAGTTCCGCGGGTAGCGCCGGGCAGACAGCGAAG
>NZ_BAAILO010000054.1:0-239 GCF_054589115.1 Cupriavidus sp. 8B
GTACTTGCGCATGCCGTACAGGCGGCATGAGAACGTTTGGACGATGGCAAGCAGGTCCTCAACCATTTCCTGCTCTGGCGACAGCGATTCCTGATTGACCACGATGATCTCGCAACCGTTCTCGCGCGCAAAATGGTCGAGCGGGTCGAATCCGAAGCGAACGAGCCGGTCCTTGTGGGCGATGAGAACTCGCTCAATCTCACCACGCTGGATGCGCTCAATCAGCACGAGGAAACGCT
>NZ_BAAILO010000055.1:0-204 GCF_054589115.1 Cupriavidus sp. 8B
ACGACTTGCGATCTCAGGTGGCGGCGATGGAGGCATACTGCCGGGCTGGCGCAATTGCTGTTGACGAGTGGATTCAGGAAGTCGGCGGCGGCATGAACTTCAAGCGCAAGCGTTTCCTCGTGCTGATTGAGCGCATCCAGCGTGGTGAGATTGAGCGAGTTCTCATCGCCCACAAGGACCGGCTCGTTCGCTTCGGATTCGACC
>NZ_BAAILO010000056.1:0-59423 GCF_054589115.1 Cupriavidus sp. 8B
TGCTGTTTCTGAGAAGGCCGATTCATAATCTGCCCGTCCTGCCTGGGGGAATTTAGCCGACCACAAGTGGGGGAGTTTGAAGTGACCGTCCGGGTGGATGGCTGCTGCGGGCACGCCAGATGAATCAGGCCTTCGCGGCCCGGTAGCCAGCGCTCGGCGGGGCACCAGACGGCTTAACGTGCAATATTTTCCGTTTTCTGAAGCGACCCCTACGTGCACTGGACGCTCGCGCGCGTCAAGCGCCGCTATGGGTCGCTGGCCGAGGCAGGCCGCCCAGCCGGCCGTGCTCAAGCTGCTGTTGGCGCAACGACGCGGCGATCGAATACTCGGAGCGCGGGCGCCTGCGCACGGTGCCTGCAGACCAGGCGCCGAGCCCGGAGACGGTGTTCAAGCGGCTGCTGCACACGCACCGGCGCCGCTTCCGCTCGCGCCGGGACGCCTCGGCTCGTGGCGGTCGAAATTGCGGGGGGCGTCTTCGTGCCGCGAATGGCACCGAGCAGGCGCGGAAGAAGACAGCAACGGGAATTCGGAGAGTTTGCTGGATCGTTGGCCACGGCTCCGTTATGGAAGGCATTGCCTCGAGTCCCTTTTAAGGATGAGGTCCAGCAGAGGGGAACGATATGCAATCGAGATAGTGGACGACACCGGCGCGCAGTACGGGCAAAGGGCGTTGCCTTTATTGCGGCTGGTGCCACGATGGCTTCCATGGGTCGCTGATCGACACGGCGCGCTTGCTCCAACGATCCAATGTAGCTGTCACTGTAGTCGACCTTATCCCGAATCTCGGCCCAGGTGAGACGGAGGGCAAAAGACCGACGAAGGCCCTTTCTTCTCGCCGCCCGCTGGTCGAGGTATCGGCATCAGCGGCTATCGCCCACATCCGTTTCCCTTACGAGGCGCATACCGACCAGCGCGTAGCGCGTCTGCGGCGTGTTCCAGTTGCGATACGACGACCTGGCGTAGAACGGCCAAGTGTGCCACGATCCACCGCGACGCACGCGCACGTCGCCGGACGCAGGACCGTGGGGATCTTCACTGGGCGCTCTTGCGTAGTAGTTTTCGTCGTACCAGTCCGCCACCCATTCCCACGCGTTGCCATGCATGTCATACAGGCCCAGTGCGTTTGGTGCGAAGCTTCCCACCGGCGCGGTGAATCGGAAGCCATCGTGCCCCTGCGTCACATAGCTCTTCCACTTCGGCCAGTTCTCTTGGGTATCGGCATCGAACGTATTTGCAGTTCATAAGGGCATTCTGGATGCAGCGTAACCTGCTTGCGGTTTTTCACCCTCAATGAATCGCTTCATCCGGCCTCCAAACTGAATGCGTTTGCTCAACGGCGCGGCCGTTCCTACCCCACAGGGCGAATGTGCCTTCGGAACTCGCCCGGCGAGATGGACATCCGTTTGCGGAAAATCTTGGCCAGCCGGTCGCCGTTGCTCATTCCAATCCGGCGCGCGATCTTATCGATCGGCAATTCGGTTTCGATCAGCAAGCTGCACGCGGTATCGAGCCTCGCCTGCAGCAGGTAATCCGAAGGCGTTATCCCCATCTCTAGCTTGAAGCAGCGTAGGAAGTGGCGCTCACTCATGGCCGCGATCTCGGCGGCATCGGCGACGGAGATCGTGCGTTCGCAGTTCTCATGCAGCCAGCGCGCCGACGCGCGGATCTTGTCGCCCAGGCTGGTGGTGCCCGCGTCGTTCAGCCGCGGCACCAGTTCGATGCTCCACGCCGGCATCAGCCGATCTGCAACGCCGCGCGCGACGTCGACCCCCAGGTCGCGCTTGATGATCGCCAGCGCGCTCTTCAAGGAATCGTGGTGGATGCCGGATTCGCTGGGCGAACGTATCGCGCACGCGCGGGGCTCGCGCGGCGCTTCGCGGTTCCGGACGATGCCGGCGGCGGCCAACACGGCGCAGCCTTCCGCAATCGGCGTGACGTTGGCGGTCTTGGGATAGATGGTGCGCAGCCAGCAAAGCAGCCGCTCGTTGCCTGCGGCGCTGTGCGCTCCAACCCCGCCCGCGATGAAGAGGACATCGAAGCCGATGTAGTCGCCAGCATCGAGACCCTCGGTCCAGATCCGGACGGATGAGGAGCACGCGATGTTGCCGCCCTCGAGGGAGAGGAAGCAAACTTCGTAGACGAAATCATCGCTAGCATCCGACGAGGAAATCTTGTTGGCCATATGAAACAATTCTGCGACGAGTCCTGCGCCAAGCAACGAAAAGCCGTCGAACAGCAGAATTGCAACACGGCGCGCAGCCCTTCTGGCATGGTTGTTTGATGCTTGCAACCAATCTACGCTAGCAGGTTTAAGACCGACATACGGCATACGCTCCCCCGACGAATTCAGTTCTGCTGCAGTGCGTCTTATGCGATGCAGCAAAAGCCCAGAAAGGGTGCTGTGGGGAAGTAGCGAGGTGTCGGTGGATTGGATTCCAGCCTTGACTCGCATTCTTCGGACATCCGTCGCACCAACCGAATCGCTACGGCTAGCTCGCTTTATACCCATCGCGGCGCCGCAACAAAAGAGGGTAAACCGCGGCGAATGCGGTGCTGCACACATAGTCCATGGCTTCGTTCATCAAGAACGCATCTTGATGAATTGTTGCAGTGAGATTTTGATTTATGCGCGATTCCGCACAAAACAAGCCACGAGTGGTGCAGGGAGAGTGTGACGCAGTGTGAAACTTGTCCTACAGTGATCGTTTCTGTAGGCGCGCCCGTAACCTGGCATTTTTCGACCGCAAAGGCCACCCGCCATCGAGCATCTTGCCCTGGGCGCGGGCCACGCGCCACCACACCCGCAGGCGTTCGAGCAGCACTGGCGACAGCATCGCGTACCGGTCCCGGCGGCCCTTGCCTAGCTCGATGCGCAAGGTCATGCGCTGGCTGTCGACGTCGCTGACCTTGAGCACAACCACTTCGCTGGCGCGCACTCCGGCGCCGTAGGCAACCGAACAGTGCGGTCTGGTGCTTGAGATTGCCGGCGGCGGCGATCGGTCCGGCCACTTCGTCGGGGCCGTGATCGACCAGATGCAGCTGGTAGCATCGCAGTTCCTCGACGGTGGCGGTGTCCGGCGAGCGTCCGAGGAAGCGGGCGAACTCGCGAACGACGCGAACATAACCGGCTTGCGTCTTCGGTGCGAGCTTGCGCATTCGCATGGCTTCGATCATGCGCTGGCGTAACGCGCTGGTATCCATGAGTCATGGCTCTGCTCCTGTTGAGCAACGAGGCGGCTTGCCTCGTCGATCAACATGAAAACAGAGTCGGCTTCTTGTCCAACACCGACCACGCCGGTTCGGACCCCCTTCGCGCCGCGTGTTCCAGTCTGGGGCAAGACCCGCCGAACCGATGGCACGTTTCCAAAGGTGAATTTCCGTTGGGACGAGCAAGCCAACGAGTACAGCTGCCCCGGTGGGAACGCTCTGCGCAGCGATTGGCGAGCATATACGAACCCACGCACTCACGTCACGAAGACCGACACTGTCATCTATCGAGCCAGCCGGCGCGACTGCGGCGGATGCGTGATGAAGGATCAATGCTGCCCGAACATGCCGTTCCGCAAGATCGCATGTAGCGTCCACGAGAATGCATGCGACGTAGAACGGAAGCTCGCGGCGACACCCGAGTTCAAGCAGTCGCGCCGACAGCGAAATTGCTATTTGCTCATCTAAAACGGATCTTGAAGCAGGATCGCTTGCGGCTACGAGGGGCTAACTGGAGCGCAGGACGAGTTCTTATTAGCAGCAACAGCGTAAAATCGGCGAAGAATGGCAAAGCGGTTGATGCCGTTCGGTGAAGATATGAATGCGATGGCGATCTAGCCGCAATGCCCCGGGTCGGAAGACCCCTCCGAGCTCGGCGCCCGCAGATCAACGCGAGCCCCGCCGGGAGCGCGTGCCTATCCTGGTCGAGATCCAAACCGAGTTTTTCAATAGAATCGTGCGTTAGCAGACATTCGCGACGCCGAGCCAAATGCACCCTAAAAGTCCCACTGGAAGGTTCCTCTCAACCTTTCATTCGCCTCGCCGCGCCTCCCGGTGCCGGCGGGGCCTTTCTCGTCTCTCGTTGGAGGCAGCCAGCAAGGAAATACTCTAAGCGGTGCACTTCTGGAAGGCGGTCATCGATCTATGACCGCCGCGCCCGATTCTGATCTACGTAAAAGTAGCACGAAGAAAAATTCATTCGGCCTAACATCAGATTCAACTAAATCATCAATGGCTCGCTCCTCTCAGAAGCCGAATTCCGAAACCGGCCGGCTCAAAGGCTCCTGCGACGTTTGGCGGGGCACCCTTGGAGCGAAGACTCACGCCGGGCAGGGAGAGGTCGGCGATATCCAGCGTCAGAAGTTGGTCGTCGGGCGTCAGTTTTCCGAGTGAATTTCTAATAGCCCCGATCCAGACTCTGGCGCGGGCATCAGTGATGCCAATAGAGCAATCAAGATGATGGTGGGATTAGCGCCCCAATGTAGGGATTGCTTCCGGGTCCTTCAATGCCGCTCGTGGCTAGGGGCCGCGCTCGGCTGACTTCACAATCCGCCGAGCGTGGCCCGCACCCCCTTCGGCCAGCGCGCCAGATCGAAGCCGTGGTGGCGCAGCAGCGCTAGCGCCATGCGTTCGATGCCGAAGCCAGCGCAGCCGGTATGGGCCGGCGAGCCGTCGGCAGTGCGCAGCGCCCACACCTGGGCAAAGTGGTTCATGTGATAGTTGAAGCTCATGCACGCACTGGGCGGCGCCCCGTCGTGGATAGGCACAAGTAGCTCGAATTTGAGCTGGAGTTCGCGCTGGCTATCGGCCACGATCTTGCCGCAGCGGCCGAAGAAGGGATCGTTGGCCAACCGCACCTCGTGCGGCAACTCGAGCAGTGCCGCGAACTGCTGGCCGCGTTCTATCCAGAGCTGACGAAACGCGATCACCTGCTCGGCAGTGCCCAGACGGACGTACTCGCGCTGGCGGAACATCTGCATGCGCATCGGGTCTAGCGAAGGTTCGTGGCGAAAGCAATAGGACATCGCGTCAACCACGCACCCTTCTGGCGGCATGGCGCCGCGCCGCGCGATCACCGGGTAGATCGGATAGCATGCCGCCGGCGTCAGTACCACGCGCGTTGGCCGTTGTTCGTCAGCCCATTCCTCGCTGTCCTCCAAGCGCGCCAGCAGGCGATGATGATCGCGATCGTTGCCGTAGAAGCTATGCACAGTGCCGGCCAACTGCGGGAAACTCTTCAAATATTCGCTTTTCTCGAAGTCAATGCGGGACATCCCCGGAGGAAAGCGCATCACCTCAGCGTGCTGGTCGACACCGAGCGCAGTGAAGGCAATATTCAGTCCGTCTACAATGGACTCGAACTCGGCGCTGCGCCCGTAAACGCCATCAACCCCGCCCGGGATCAGCAGTCCGGCCTCGATCAGCGCCTGTTGGTAACGATGCTGTCCTGCCTGCAAAGGTTGCGGAGTGGTGGCAACCGGGAAGTCGCCATCGACCACCGACGCGGAATTCGCGCCATCGCGCGCACTGACTTTGGTATCCATGTCATGTCCCTCCGTTGAAACGCTCACGCCGGCAGGAGCCTGGCGATACTAGGTAGTGATCCGCTCCTTGCAGAACATTGGCGGCGCCGACCGGAAATCGTGCAGATGACGTGACCGCGGTACGCGATGCAGCAGACTGCCGTGGCCTGCCACTCCGAAACGAAAGCGTGGACCGTCGACATGAACCTCCTCCACCTGGCAACGTGGCTTGCGCTGAGGACCAATGATTGTGCTGCCTGCGGGTGGGGTATGTTTGCCTGCGCACACACGGATGCGGAAGAGGGTGGTTAATTCTGTCCCGTTCCGCTCCTTCGGAAAACGGCGGCGGCGCACCCCGAAGGCGGCACAATGCGAGATCCGTAGTGATACACCCAGCCGCACGGGAGTAGATCTCCCCCTAAAGGATCGGGACCGGGCGACCTAAGATTGTTTGCAAGCTGCAGCCAAGCCCAGAACTGGAGTAGCGGAGTGCATACCCATCGCGCATGCATTAGAGGCGCCATCGCCATACTATGCGCGATTGCCAGTCTTGGCCTTGTTCAGCGTACGGAAGCCAATCCACTTTTTGCCAGACAAACCGGCTTGAACTGCTCCGGCTGCCATACGGTCTATCCGGAGCTGGCGCCATTCGGACGGAAGTTCAAGCTTGCAGGTTACACCCTGGGGAAACGCGAAAAGGTGCCACTTGCCCTGATGGCAGTGGTCTCACGCAATTCGATCAACGACAATACCGACAAGTCGACCGGCGACAAGCTTTTCGGCAAGAACAACGAGTTTGTTGTGGAGGCCGTCAGCCTGTTTTCCGGCGGAAAGATCACGGATAACTCCGGGGCCTTCATCCAATGGACCTACAACAATGTCAGCACCACGGATAGCCAGACGTTCTCCGGCCATAGCGCGCTCGATAATGCCGATCTGCGCCTGATGAAACTGTTCGGGTCGGAGGAGAAGCCAACGCTCTTCGGTCTGACCCTGCATAACAACCCCACCGTTCAGGACGTCTTCAACACAATTGCGGCATGGAGCTTTCCGTACTGGAGCCCGAGTATCGCGGCGCCAGGCCGAGGCACCTCAACGTTCCTGGAGTCGGGCGTGCGGGTAGCCGGGATTGGAGGCTATGCCTACCTGCTGGATTCGCTCTACCTGGAGGCGACTTCTTATCAAACGGCGAAAGGCGCGCTATCGGTTCTCCGCGCCGGCTCGCCGGACAATCAAAGATTGCGGCCATCCGAGCACTTGTCGTACAGTTTTGGGCTGGACGGACGAACATCTGCATCAGTTCAGCATTCGTGGCAGGCGTTACGGCGAAGCTCATGAGGACGTCCTGCAGTTCTCCACAGTGGCAAACGAACTGACGCTGACCGCGTTTCGTCTCCGCGAACACGAAGGCTTCGTCTATGTGTATGACTTCAACGCGTGGTGGCGCCACGATACACGGGTGGAGCGGCGTATGCTGCGACAGCGTCCTGGCCGGCTGCCACGTTGCATGGCGGGTTGCGGGCCTTGCCCGCCAGGGCTTTGTCACATTGGCGAACGGCTCGCGTAAGATGGCTCGATGACGAAGACGAAATCGCTCTATCACGGTCACCGCTTTCCGGCAGGGGTCATCAGCTGCGCGGTGCGCTGGTACTTCCGGTTCAATCTGAGCCTGCGCGACATCGAGGAGTTACTGTTCGAGCGCGGCGTGGTCGTGAGCTACGAAACCATTCGTCGCTGGTGCCGACTTCGTGAAACATGGCAAGCTTCATCTTTTCTCCAAGGTGGGGTTGCCTGGATGTTCGATCGGGAAAGCCTTTCGGAGAAGGCCAGCAAGCTGTGCCGCGATGGGGCAGAGTGCCTGGCGATTGGGGCCTGCAATGGCATTGAAGACAAGCTGGGCGCCAGCGTGCGATCATCGATACCCCGGATTTCACGCAAAGCCACGTGCCATGCCGGCGGCAGAGGGGGTGTTCACCCTGCTGCCAATCCCCAACGCCAGCGAAGGAAGACTCGCGCTCATGACGCAACAAACCACTTTCGGCCTCGAACCCAACCCGAACGCGCTCGACGCGGCCACCCGAGATGCACTGATGCGCGACCCCGCGTTCGGCCGCGTCTTCACCGACCATATGGTGACGATCACCTGGCGTGAAGGACAGGGTTGGCAGAACGCCAAGGTCACCGCACGCAAGCCGTTCTCAATCGATCCGGCGTGCTCGGTGCTCCACTATGGCCAGGAGATCTTCGAGGGCATGAAGGCCTATCGCGGCGCGGATGGCGCCGTGACGCTGTTCCGCCCGCTCGAGAATGCGCGCCGCTTCCAGGCGTCGGCCAAGCGTATGGCCATGCCGGCGTTGCCCGAATCCCTCTTCCTGGAAGCGATCGAGCAGCTGGTGCGGGTCGACCAGGCCTGGGTGCCGGACGGCTCGGGCAGCCTCTACCTGCGCCCCTTCATGTTTGCGAACGAGGTGTTCCTCGGCATCAAGCCGGCCTCCGAGTTCATTTTCTGTGTGATCGCCTGCCCGGTGGGCCCGTACTTCAAGGGCGGCGACAAGGCCGTCTCCGTCTGGGTATCCGAGAGCTACACGCGCGCCGCGCCCGGTGGCACCGGCGAGGCGAAGTGCGGCGGTAACTATGCCGGCAGCCTGGTCGCGCAGAGCGAGGCCACCGCGAACGGATGCGACCAGGTGGTCTTCCTGGATGCCGCCGAGCACCGCTGGGTGGAGGAACTTGGTGGCATGAACATCTTCTTCGTGATGGACGACGGCACCCTGGTCACGCCGCCCCTTAGCGGCTCAATTCTTCCGGGCATCACCCGGGCTTCGGTGATCGAACTGGCCAGGGAGATTGGCATAGCGGTGGAAGAGCGCCGGTATTCGTACCCCGAGTGGGAGGCGGATGCCCAAAGCGGACGCCTGGCCGAGGCCTTTGTTTGCGGAACGGCGGCGACGCTGGTGGCCATTGGCGAAGTGCGGTCCGCGCGGACGCGCTTTGCGATCGGGAACGGCACCGCCGGCAACACCGTCAAGGTGCTAAGGGAGCGGCTGGTGGAGATTCAGCGCAACCAGGCCGCTGGCCCTGCCGGCTGGGTCCATTACGTCAGTTTGTAAGGATGCCTTGCGGGACGCTTAGTTTCGGGCCTGCCTGATCTGCTGTTTGGCGAACGGCAGGCCAAACGGGAAGCCATCGCCCCCCCGGCTGCCATACGCGCTCAAGTCGATCGCGGCGGAAGCCGTGCTGTCGATCTGCTAGGCCGCGAACGGGGCCGCCACCGGCTAACTCGCGGCGCTGCGTGCGGAGGCCCGCCACCACGCGAGCGAGGCGGAAGCGCAGCGCGACCAGGCGTGGGCCGCAGTGGCGGTGGTCGAGAAGGAGAAAGCCGCCGTACCGGCCGAGCTCGACGCGGTCCAGCGAGTGCGCGTGGCGTTACATGGGAAGTTGGACGCTGAGCGCTAGGCCCACGCGCCCGCGCAGGCGCATCACGGCAAGGTCGAGGCGCTGGAGCGGCAGCTTGGCGAGTCGCGTACCCAATTCTCGACGGTCCTGGAGCGCACCCGCACCGAGCGCTGCGCGAGAGCGGCCAGGATACCTGCCGGCAAAGTAGGGCAGGGTGGCCATCGACGCAGTGCTGTCGTGGCGAAGCTGCCTCGCTTCCCGGTGGAGCGCGCGCGTCGTTTTCTTGACGCGGTCTAGCCATTGTTGTGTGCGACCTGCGACTTGCCTGACCGTCCCTCCGCAGCCAGCTCCTTGATCTGCTCAACGACCTCTGGATTGGCGAGAGTGGACACGTCGCCGGGGTCCTGCTGATTTGAGATCGCTGCAAGTACGCGCCGCATGATCTTCCCCGAACGTGTCTTGGGCATATCGGGAACGATGATGACTCTACGCGGCCGCGCGATTGCCCCGATCTGGGAAACGACGGATGCCGAAACCTTGTTCGCGATCTTCGAGGAAGGGGCCAGTCCCGGCTTCAGCGACACGTAGAGGTCGGGCACCTTGCCCTTGAGTTCGTCCACGACCGGAACCACAGCCGCCTCGGTGACATCGGGCACGAGAAGAGCAGCAGACTCGATTTCCTTGGTGCCAAGGCGATGGCCGGCGACGTTGATCACGTCGTCAATGCGACCGAGGATGCGAAAGTAGCCATCCGCGGCCTGCATCGCACCATCACCGGCCAGATAAGGCCAGTCCCGCCAGTCCTTGCTCTCGGGGTCCTTGCAATAGCGCGCGTAATACTGGCTCACGTATCGATCTGGATCCTTCCAGACCGTCTGCAACACGCCTGGCCAGGGGTTGCGGATACAAATGTTCCCAGCCTTGCCAGACCCGCCCGGGAGTTCCTTGCCATCCTCGTCGAAGATCACCGGATGAATGCCCGGAATGCCGGGCCCCGTGCTGCCTGGCTTCATCCTGTGGATCGCCGGCACTGTGCTGCAGAGGAATCCGCCGTTTTCAGTTTGCCACCAGGTATCCACGATGACCGCCTCGCCTTTGCCAACCACCTTGTGGTACCACTTCCAGACTTCGGGTTCGATCGGCTCGCCCACGGTAGTCATGTGCTTGAAATGGTGGTTGTGCTTCGTAGGTTCGTCGGGTCCGCTGCGCCGCAGCGCCCGGATCGCAGTAGGCGAAGTATGGAAGATGTTGACGTCAAGGTTCTCCGCGATGCGCCATGGCCGGCCGGCGTCCGGATACGTCGGAACGCCTTCGTACACGACCGTGGAGGCGGCAAGCGCAAGTGGGCCGTAGACGATGTAGGAATGGCCCGTGATCCAGCCGATGTCCGCCATACACCAGTAGACGTCCTCGGGATGAATGTCCTGGATGTACTTCGATGTCCACGTGACGTAGGCAAGGTAGCCCCCGGTGGAGTGCTGGCAGCCCTTTGGCCGCCCAGTCGTGCCGCTTGTGTACATCAGGAAGAGCGGTGCCTCCGCCGGCATCTGCACGGCGTCTACGCGCCTGCCACGATACTTCGCCAGGACATCATTGATGATGACATCGCGTCCCTCCACAAGCTTTGTGGGACTCGAGTACTTGCCAGGGTAGCGTTGCCATATCAGTACTTTGTCGATCTGGTGGCCGGCACTGGCGGCCTCCGTGACCGCGATGTCAGTCTTTTCCTTGTGGTCGAGCAACTCGCCGGCGCGGTGGTAGACGTCCATGGTGATCAACAGGCGGCTCTCGGAATCGGCGATGCGGTCCGCGCAAGCCTTTCCACTGAATCCGCTGAAGACTTGCGAGTGAATCACGCCGAGTCGCGCACAGGCAAGCATGGTGATCGGCAGCTCAGGCACCATCGGCATATGCAGGGTCACCCGGTCGCCGGCCTGCAGCCCAAAGGATTCGCGCAAGAGCGCTGCCAGCTCGTTCACGCGTACAAAGAGGTCCTGATAGGTGAGGTGCTGTACTGCTTCATTCTCGGGCTCGGGAACGAAGTGGATAGCTGTCTTGTTCTTGTGCCTGGCAATGTGACGATCCACGCAGTTATAACAGGCGTTGATCCTGCCTCCGACAAACCAGCGCCAGAATGGCGGATTGCTGGCATCCAAGGTTGTTTCCCAGTACTTGTACCAGTCGAGCAGGTCCGCGAACTCTTTGAAGCACTCTGGAAAATGCTCGAGGGAGAAGCGCTCGAAGATGTGCGCGTCGGTCAGATTGGCCTGGGCGATGAACTGGCTGGGCGGCGAGAAATAGTCCTCCTCCGGCCAATGGACCGCAATCTGGGCCTCGGAAATATCAGCTGTTTGCTGCTCCGCGGCATGGCGCGGCGACTTGTCTTCTGACATGACCGTTCCCCCTAGAGCTTTCCGAGACGCCGATGCAGGCAACGTTGATGCCACCTGTCACGTCCGTCCGGAGGCGCCGCAGTGCCGCGATTCCGGCCTTGCCGGCGCGTAAGCGTGACATCTGAAACGACTATGTAAATATTAAGTGTAGGGGTGCCGAGTTGCCAGGCAAACGGAACTGATGTCCTGAGGGCAAAGTGGGCAGTTTATCTGTCCTGCTATTTACCGGACAGGGCACCAGCGCGTCGGGCTTTGCTTGCAGCGTCCCGTGAGCTAGATTTTTACTAGATTGCAACGGGGACTAGGAGATGGCGATGGATCTTCTCGTGGAACGCGTGGATGTGTGGGCGGCATCCATACCAGACAGACCCGGCGGCCTTGCAGAAGTGCTGGCGACCTTGCGCGACGCGGGCGCGGATCTGCAATTCATCATCGCCCGCCGTACCGCGGATGAGCCCGGCAAGGGCGTAGTGTTCGTTACGCCGCTACAGAATGACAGGGAAGTCCGCGCGGCTGCACAAGTCGGGTTCAATGTTACTCACAGCCTTCACTCCCTTCGGGTCATCGGCCCGGACCGACCCGGCATCGCGGCGGACCTGACTCAGCGGCTTGCTGCCGGGGGGATCAATCTGCGCGGCTTCTCGGCCTCCGTGCTCGGAACACAGTTTGTCGTGTTTGTGGGGATGGACTCACTGGAAGACACCATTAAGGCTGAAGACATACTGGCGAAGGCTTGAAGCGCCCGCTCGGCTGTACTTGGGGAGATCGCTCCAGTGTGGTATCGATTTCCTATTCAAATCAGCGGCTTAGCAGAGATGTGGCGGATTTTTTGCGAATCCCCGCCATCCCTCGTACAGGCTCGATGGCGCTTCTGGGCTGGTGTCACGCCGGCGCGGCCCTCTGCAGGGCGCGTCGATCGATGGATCGAGTGGCGGCACGCGCCGCTGCCCGCATTCGTTAAGAGTCAGTCAGCTTGTGCCGAAGACCAAACGGAGCGCTCTCGACACAGCGGCCGTAATATCTGTAGCTAGTTGTCCATCGAGCGCCCGACCCCGAAGGATGGAATGGCGGGGGCCAAGAGGCATTTCGTCACAGCAATCCTGTTCAGACCGGGCACGTCGGATAGGTCACATAGAGGTGACAAAGTCGTTTGCTCAAAGTAAGGCTGCCGTATTGTTTGCCGTCGCCCATCTCGGCGGCCAGTACGCTCGCGGTGATCGGGCCCACTCCTGGAATGGATAGCAGGCGCTGGCCGGTGTCGTCATCGGCGAGCTGGAGGCTCATCTCCTTGTCGATCTCGCCAATCTGTTCGGCGAGGTACTTGAAGTGGCTGTGCAGGCGTTCGAGGATCGCGACCAGTTGCGGTGGCAGCGGATGCTCAGCCAGCACCGCCGGCAGGCGCTTGATGACCGCTTGGCCGACCGGCAGGCTGACGCCGAACTCCAGCAGGAAGCCGTGCATCTGGTTGACGGTCTTGGTGCGATCGCGGATCAGCGATTCGCGCGCCCGATGCAGGGCAGACAGTGTTTGCTGGGATTCCGTCTTCGGTGTCACGAACCGCATGGACGGGCGCGAAGCCGCCTCGCAAATCGCCTCGGCATCCACGAAGTCGTTCTTGTTACTCTTGACGAAGGGCCGCACGAACTGCGGTGAGATGAGCTTAACCTGATGACCCAAGGCAGCCAGCTTGCGGACCATGTGGTGCGAGCCAGCACAGGCTTCCATGATGACGATGGTGCAGGCGTGGAACGTCGCGAAAAACTCGACCAACTGCTTGCGGCTCAGCTTCTTGCGAAACACGCCTTTACCCCTGCGTTCCTGGCCGTGTAGGTGAAAGGAATGCTTGCCAAGGTCGATACCAACCTGGGTCACGTCTTGCAGCATGATGGTCTCCAGTCAATTGGTGCCGCAAGCGTAGCGCACTCGACATCCCATTACGGAAATATTGCACGCTAAGCCGTCTGGTGCCCCGCCGAGCGCCGGCTACCGGGCCGCGAAGGCCTGATTCATCTGGCGTGCCCGTTTGACCTCGTCGCTCTGCAGGTAGATCGAGGTCGTGGCCACCGAAGCATGTCGAAGGTTGTCGCGCACGCTGGTCAATTCCGCGCCGCGGGCCAGGGCATGTGTGGCATGGGTATGGCATCCAGTGTGGGCTGGCTCGGCAGGGTTGCGCCGACCAGTTCGCTGGCGCGCAAGCCGGTGGCATAAGCAAAATCCATGATAAAGCGAAGGCGCTGGGCTGCGGAGGCATCCCAGCCATAGGACCATTCCAGGCCGTCGGCAATGGTACGCACCAGCAGCCATTCGCCCTCGGTAAATCCTCTGGAGGTATCGAGGGCGGCGACGCGAGTGCGGCCACGTACCTTGATCCCCGCAAACGGATTGGCCAACACGTAGCGTTGCTCGATCAGCCAGCGGAACAAGGCGCCCAGCACCGATAGCGCGTATACCGTGGAGTGAGCCGAAAGCGCTCGTGCGAACGGCCGCCAATCGGGGGCGCTACGTGCTCGCGGCGGCCCGACCCACCGCTCGCGCGGCGCCGGCCTTCGCAGAAAGGCGCGATAGGCGATGGCGTCTTCTGTCGTGAGCGATGACAGCGCTCGACGGCGTTCGACAATCGCCCACAGGATCAGCCGCTCGGCTTCCTTCCGATAGGCGCGCTGCGTGGTCGGCGCTTCGTGCAGGGCGAGCCAGGATAACGCGCCAAATCCCGCCTCCCATCCCCAGCGCCTCCGAATCTCCCCCCTTTCCAGATGAAGCCGCGCTTGCCGCGTTGCGCGCGTGGTATGCGGGCCTGTCGCCCTGCGCGGCGGTGGAGCACTATCTGGCCCATGCCAAGGCGCCGGGCCAATCGGCGCGCGGCATCCTCGGCCGAATCCGCCGGCAAGTGATCGCGTTCGCGCAGCACCGCCAGCGCGACGACCTCGCCGACCTGTAGCGGCCGGTCAATCATCGCCGAAGCGGACGTTCGACGCTTTCGTTCAGCGGACGTCGAGGTGGTTCGCTGTCACGAAGGGTTAGGCCTTGCGGCGAGGCCGATCACGGTGTGGTTCGCTGCAGACCTTTGGCCTTTAGTACTGACGTTGCCTCCGGTCCGACGAGGAAGTTGATAAAAGCCTTGGCCGCCTGAGACGCCGGGGCGTTTGACGCTTCGCCCGCCGTGAATACTGTGTAGTTTTGCAGCTCCGGTGGTAAAAGGCCGGCCAATTCGACGCCGGGCGTGCCAATGATGTTCGGGACGGTGATGACGGTTAACTCCGCGTCGCCCTTGGCGACAGCGGTCATTACCCCGCTTCCCGCATATGACTTCAATCGGATTTTCGCCTCGGCGCCAATTCCCAGGCGATCGAACAGCGCAGCGAAGTAGGTGCCACTGGCGCTGTCGGAAGAATACGACATCGACCTTGCCTTGAGCAGTGTTTGCTTGAACGCGTCGACCGTACTGATGTCCGGCTTCGGCGCGCCCGCCCGTATTGCCACACCCACGGCTGCCTGGGCGATATTGGTGCGCGTGCCTGCAGCGATCTTGCCCTGTTTGGTCAGGTCATCAATCATTGGCGGCAACAGAATGGCAATGTCGAAGGTTTCGCCGGCCTCAATCTGTCGCTTGAGCGGCGCAACGCCGTCAAACTTGAATACGAGCGTGTGGCCAGAAGCACGCTCGAACTGCGGGCCGAGTTCTTCCAGAGACGTTTTCAGCGTTGGCGTGCTGAGCACTTTAATCTCGGTACCTATTGCCGACGCCGCGTGCACCAAGAAAATGAGCGCCGCAAGCCTGAGTGCAGCGAAAGCGCCTTTGATCATGGTTTGCTCCTCTACGTAGATGATTGGTTTCACCAGGAAGCCGTGCTGGGCGTCCGATTGTGACTGGTTTCCGCCAGGGTCTTTTTTCGCCGGCCGTGTGGGCTGCATCGCCATCCGGGGAATGCGCTATCGACTGGCGCGAACGAACGCAAGTATTGCCGCGGCCACGGTATCGTCCGTGCTGTTGATCGAATAGACCACGGACATGTGGTTGTGGCCCGAAAAGCGCACAAACGTTGGGCAGCGGTTCTCCTTGCAGAGTGCGTCCCGCAGTTGCAATGCCTGACGCTCGAACTGGACGGGATCCAGTTCCGCCGATGTGACCATCAGCGGCAACGGTGTTTGCAGCAATCCAGGAAGCGATGAGCGTTCGGTGTATCGGCTGGCGTCATCACCAAAATACGCTTTGAGAGATGGGCTGACGTCGGCAGTGGCAGGGTCGAAGATGTTCGCCGACAGAAAAATGGCGCCGGCCAGCCCCACACCGGCCGACCCGTAGAAACGCGGATGCGCGGCATAAGAGGCCACATGCGCCGCGCCCGACGAGTGGCCCACGAGAAAGACCTGCCTGGGGTCGCCGCCCTGCGCGGCAATGTTCTCCTGAACCCAACGCACCGCCAGCCCCAGATCTTCGGCACCTGCCGGCCAGGTGTTCTGCGGCGCCATCCGGTGGTTGAGGTTGACGCCGATCAGACCGCGGTTGGTTGCCCACAGCATCACGTTGTCATAGAACGGGCTGCCGGACGCGTGTTTGTCGCCGCCCACGAAGCCGCCGCCATGCACGAAGATCAGCACGGGCCGTGGCGACAAGACCGCAGCTTCGGATACGAACAGGTCCAGCCGTTGGCTGTCCGCCGACCCGTAGTCAAGATCCCGCGTGACACGTACTCCCGAATAAGACTGCGCCTTCAGCAGCGGCGCATACAGGGCGGCGGTGCCTGGCGCGTCAATGCCACGTCCCAGCGCCTTGAGCTTTTCGTCAATATCGGGCGAGACCTGGGCGAGGGGCATGTGACTGACGGCGCCCAAGCTCAGCGTTGCCAGTATGCAAATGAAGGCTCGACGACGGCTCATCGTAATCTCCTGACACGGGTCGGCGTTGCAAGGGGCACTGACTGACTGTGATAACTGAAAGTCGATTGCGGCACGGCTGGCACAGCCGATCGCGGACGCTACTTCGCAGGTGCGCTGCCTGCGACCGGACTACCCGGCACAATGGCGATATTCGTATTCTGTGCCGCCGTGATCATCCATTTCCCGTCTCGCTTCACAAACACCTGCGTAAAGATGCCTTCACGCGGCTGGCGCGGCGAGCCGTCCGGATTCCTGTCACCCTTAAGCCCCCAGGTCTGATGGACGACGGCCACTTCGGGTGCGAGAAAACGGATGTCGGTGTCGTGATTCGTCCATACGCTTTCCTTGAACATCATCGCGTGGACAAGCGCGTGATTTTTCTTGATTTCGGCAGGACCGTCCCACCGCCGGCCGTTCACCTGAACGAAGGCCGCATCGTCTGTGAAAAGTCCGGCAAGTGCATCCATGTCGTGCCGGTTCCACGCGTCCTCCCAGCGAGCTTCGACTTGTCTGATCGCCTGTTCATCGTCCCTCGGCGACGCCGAGGCGATCGGTGAAATCACGCTTGCCGCGACGGCGCTAGCGAGTATCAATCGGGCCAGAGTGTTCATTTGTTATTCCCCTCGGCATATGCAGTCGCATGACATCCATCACCGTGGATGCATGGCCCGGAACTGAATTTATAGTGGACTCGATAGTCAGCAGCAAGGCGAACCTATCGCTCAATGTCCGCTTTCTGACACAGTTTATGACCGACCACACATGACCGGGAATTGCCTATCAATGCCTGGTTGCAATAGCCCTTGTCAGATGGGCACCGCGGGCCTCAGTTCTCGCCAGGATAAAGGGCCTCAAGGGGTTCGAGCACCGCCCGCACGCGCGCCAGTTCTGTGATGAATTCGTCGATCAGGTCGAGCGCGTCAAGCACCTGCTCGGGAAAGCTGGCTTCCCGGCCCGACGCGACCGATGGTGCACCATTCAGCACGGCATGCGCCATGCTGTGGATCGCCAAAAGATCGTCGCGTAACCCTTCCGGATCGTGGGCGGCCTAACGTCAGGCCGCTCTAATGGGGGCGGTGCCCCCATTTTGTGGTCACTCGGAGGGGTAGGCGGCGTCGCCGGGCATCTCGCCTGGACCAGGTTCTGGTTGAGGGCCGTTTTCCCATCCATCGATGAGGGTGTCCAAGAGTCCACCGGGGCGACGACCGGGGCGATACGGGGTGCCGGTGTGCGCAGGCGTCGGCGGCGTAAGTACCCCGAGAAACTTCACGGCGTCGAGCAATGCGAGGTGACGGGGCGCGCCAGTGCGCACTAAGCTCAGTCGACCATCGTCGTCGAACCAGCGGGTGGAACTCCGCGGGTAGTCGCGGACGAAGGCGATATTCCCGTCAGCGCACGAGACGGTGCTTCGACCGCTAACACTGGTATCCGCAGTGCCAGGAATCACCCAGGGGTGAAGCGGCGCAGAAGACGATGATCCAGAGCCTCCGGTGCCCCCAAACTTGTTCACCTCAACATCTCGATCGAAATCGAGCGGGCGGCGGCCATTACCTGGGTCCGCGTCCAGATGGCCCAACACGGCCTGACCTTGGCAGATCTGCAGGCCGCCGGGTCGGCTGCCCGGACCTACAATATATGGGTGCTCTTTTCTTGGGCACGTTGACTGCCATAGGAGGACTCAAGATGGCAAAGAAACCAATGGGCTATGAGCCGCCAGACCCTCACCGGCAGAATATCTTCCTCGATTCGTGCGCTTTCGATCCCAAATATGCCCCGGAAGACCGAGCTTCAAAGGAAATATTCGAGCGCCACGAGAATGGTCAGCTTCTGGGGCTGAAGATAGCGCATTCCACACTCAAAGAGATCGAGTATCCGAATACACCTGATTGGGTTAAGCGTGCGGCGGCGGGATTACTTTACTCCATTGACGTTAGCCTAACCCCCGAGGAACAAGCGGACAGAGATCGGATACTGGATGTTCTAGCTGGCAACGGAAGCCGAGACAAGATGCGCCAGGACGCAACCCATGTGTTCGAAGCATCAAAGTACACCGGCTACTTCGTCACCACCGACGAGCGCATTTTGAAAAAGAAGAACGAGCTCGAGAACATCTGCGCCGCCACAATCGTCAAACCGACCGAGTTTCTTTCACTCGTGCAGAAGTACGAGACAAGCGGCGCATAATTCGGCGGCCATTCAAGACGAGCTAGGCCGACGGCCCGATATTGAGAAGAAAGATCGGATAACGCCGCGCAACGAGACGCGGCGTTATCGTCCTGCCGGGTAGTTATTACTGCTGCTGCAGCGGCGGGGGGGATTGCAGCGTTGATCTGGGCGATCAGGCGGCATCCACGCCGTCAGCGGATGTTGTTCAGAACGCAGCAGGCGACGCCGCTCTGACAACACAATTACCGCCAAACGAAATCGTTGAGCCATCCCACCGCTGCGCCACGGCCACCGACGAAATCGCGACGATAGCGCCGCGCCTGCACTCGGCCATAGCAGGCCGCACCTGCTGGCAGGCCAGCAGCAGGCTTCCTTAAGCAACCGTGCTTCATCTGCGCAAAAATGCGCGCGGTCGCCGCCTGGTCGGCCAGGTCGATATCGGTGGTAAAGCGCGCGTCGGGATCCGCCGGGGACCTCCTTGTGCGTGGTTGCGAGGATCATGCCAGCGATGCGTTGCTCGTTGTCCTTCGCACCGGGCACGTAGATCACGTCGTGGCACCACGGGCCCAAATCCACCGCCTCGGCATCAGGGATCGCGCCGCGCGCCCTATCCAGGTCGCGCGGGCAGTCCCAGATGTGCCGCGGCGTATGGTAGTGACACGTCAGCTCGTGATAATGCCGCACCAGGTCCGCATAAACGACTTCCGGCTCGACGCGCCGCAGCGCGACCACAGCGAAAACGCGCTTGCGCCGGCTTCATGCCGCCTCCTCTCCGCGTGCGCCCGTTTCAGGCGAACTGCCGGCCCTGCCGACCAGAAACCAGGTATGGAGCTTGCCCGTGCCCTTGGCCGGAATGGTTCCGCGCTCTTCGAACACGAATGCATTGCCCAGCAGCCTGCGAGTGATCTCCGTCACCTGCACGCGTCCGGCCACACCCTGGGATTCCATCCGGCTGGCAATGTTGACGGCGTCCCCCCACAAATCATAGATGAACTTGTGCTTGCCGATGACCCCCGCCACGACCGCGCCGCTGTTCAGGCCGATGCGCAATTGCAACTTGTAGCCAGTGCGCGCGTTGAAGCGGGCCACCGCGTCCATCATGTCCAGCGCCATGTGCGCGGCCCGCGCGGCGTGATCGGCGGTCGGCACGGGCAGTCCGGCGGCGGCCATGTAGGCGTCGCCGATGGTCTTGATTTTCTCGAGGCCGCGCTCCTCGGCAATGCTGTCGAAGGCGGTGAAGATTTCGTTCAGCAGGGCTACCAGGTTCTCGGGGCTCATGCCCGCGGAAAACCGGGTGAATTGCACGATATCGGCAAACAGCACGCTGGCTTGCGGGAAGCTGTCGGCGATGATCTCCGGGAGCCTGCCGGTGACGAGGTCGGCGCGCGCCTTCAGGCGCTCGGCGATCGGGGAGGGCAGCAGATTGAGCAAGAGCCGTTCGGAGACCTTCTGCTCGGCCACGACCTTGTCATACAGGGCTTGCAGTTCGTCCCGCTGGCGCCGGATCACGTCCCGGCTGGCCTGGAGCGCCTCTTCGGCCTGCCTGCGTTCCATGATCTCCTGCTGAAGTTGGGTGTTTTGCGCCTCCAATTGCTTTCGCATCGCGTGTAGGCTCAAGTGCGTGTTCACGCGCGCGATCACTTCCTCGATCTCGAGGGGCTTGGTGACATAGTCGACCCCGCCCGCACCGAAGCCGGTGACCTTGTCCTCGGTGTCCGTCAGCGACGTCATGAACACCACCGGGATATCGCGGGTGCTGTCCAATGCCTTCAGGCGCCGGCAGGTTTCGAAGCCGCTCAGTCCGGGCATCATGACGTCGAGCAGGATCAGGTCGGGCCGGGCGAATTCCGCTCGTTGAAGCCCTTCTTCGCCGTCCTCGGCCACGACGACCTGAAAGCCGCGGCCCTCCAGGCTTTCCACGACGACGCCCAGATTCGCGGGCGTGTCGTCCACGATGAGGATGGTGTGGGTGTAGGATTCGGGTGCCACGGTCTCTGTCATGAGGCTTGCCTCCTTTCCAGATATTGCTCCACGAAGCTGAGGATCGCTTTGGACCGGTAACCCTTGGCCAGCTGGCACAGCTGATCGGCGAAGGGACGATAGCGCTCGTCGAGCTCGGTCAGGTGCGTGGCGTGCTGCACGATGGCGCGCATATTGCCCAGCTGGGCCAACCGGCGCAGCGCCTCCATCTCTTGCGGCGGCGGCGCGACCGGGGGTCCGGCAGGCTCGGCCAGAGGTTCAGCCGTCTGGCCCGGCGCGGCGGCTTGCGCCTTGGGAAACTCGTAAGTCCATTCAACTTTCAGGAGGGCCGCGACCTCTGTCAAGAGCCCGCTGAAATCGATCGGTTTCGGCAGAAAGGCATTCGCTCCGGCCGCCAGGCTTGTCGCCGCATCCGTTTCGGACGCGCTGGCGGAAACCGCGATGATGGGCAGACCCCGGAACTCCGGCAGCTGGCGCAAGCGGCGCGTGGCTTCCAGCCCGTCCATCTCGGGCATGACGACGTCCATCAGGATCAGCGCTGGCCGCAGGGCTTTGGCCTTTTCCAACGCCTCGCGGCCGTTGCCGGCCTCGACCATTCCAAAGCCGAGCTGGCCGAGCATCTCGACCGCCACGGCGCGGTTCTCCGCTAGGTCGTCCGCCACCAGGATGGTCTGGCGCGGCCCCTCGTAGCCGCTCACGGCCCATTCGGGCGGGACCACGGCCGCCTGAGGTTCCACGATCCGGACGTTCAGCTCGAACCAGAAGGTACTGCCCTCGCCGGGGCGGCTCTCTAGATGGATCTCGCCGCCCATCAAGCGCACGAGCTGTCGGCTGATGGCCAGGCCCAGGCCCGTGCCGCCGAACCGGTGCCGTGCCTCGCCCACTTGCTCGAAAGGCCGGAAGATCGCTTCCAGATGCGCTTCGTCAACGCCGATCCCGGTGTCATGCACGTCGAAGCGCAGCCGGCCGGGGGGCAGGAAACCGACCCGCAGGCGCACACTGCCGTGGTCGGTAAACTTGACCGCATTGGACAGGAGGTTGAGCAGCACCTGGCGGAGCCGCTTTTCGTCGACCCGCACGCCCGCGGGCAGATCGGGCGCCATCTCGCAGGCGAAGGCCAGGCCCTTTCCCGCCGCCTTGACCCGAATGGTCTCGGCGATAAAGCGCAGGAACCTGTCGGGCGGAATGTCGGTGAGGTTGAGCTCCACCCTTCCGGCCTCGATTTTGGCCATGTCCAGGATGTCGTTGATGAGCGTGAGCAGATGTTCGCCGCTGCGCTGGATCACCGTCAGCCCGTCAATCTGGCGTTGGTCGAGGGTCTTGTCCCGCCTCAGGATTTGCGCGTAACCCAGAATCCCGTTCAGTGGTGTGCGCAGTTCGTGGCTCATGTGGGCAAGAAAGTCGCTCTTGGCCCGGCTGGCCGCTTCGGCCGCGCGCCGCGCCGCCCGTTCGGCTTCCGCCTGCTTGCGTTCGGCCAGATCGAGCACGAATGCCACTCCTTGCTGCCGCCCTTCGAAAAATGCGCCGCCCATCAGCACCGGAGCGTGACTGCCGTCCCTACGCAGGAAGGCCTTCTCAAACGGCGTGAAGCGGTTCGCATGCATCAGTTCCTCGATTGCCCGCGCGTCGGCGGCGCGGTATTCGGGCGGCGTCAAATCGGTCCAGCGGAGCGTGCCGGAGCGCAGCTCGTCCCGGGTGCATCCGACGATGCTCAGGAAGGCGTCGTTCGACTCGGTGATCCGACCGTCGACATCCCAGAAGAAGACGCCGATGATGTTGGATTCGACCAGTTGCCGGATGCGTGCCTCCCGCTCGCGCAGCGCCTGCTCGGCCCTCTGCTGCGCCAGGGTGCGCTCCTCGATCCGGGCGCTCATCGCATTGATGCCCTCCTGCAGCCTGCCGAACTCGTCGTGCACCGTGATCGCAGGGATGCGCGCCGACAGTTCGCCGCGCTCCATCCGGTTGACGCAATCGAGCGTGGACCGCATGCGCCGCATGAGACGCCGTCCGAAAAGACTGACCACCACGGCGTTGAGGCAGAGAAGAATGAAGGCGATCGCGCCGATGGCACGCAGAAAAACGGCGCGGCTTGCCAGCATCTCCTGCTTGTCGATGGAAATGGCGATCACCCAGTCGAGCGGAGCGAGCGTGGTGAAGACGGCGAAGCGGGAAACGTCGCGGCTGGTGTATTCGATGACGCCGGTCCCCTTGCGAAACATTTGGTCGACGAAATCGGTGGCAAATCGGGTTCCCACGCGACGCGCCGGATGGTACACGATCCTGTCGTCGGGCGCCTCGACGATGAACAGCTCGGCGCTTGTCAGGCCCTCCTTTTGCCGGAGGTGGCCCTGGAAGTCTGCGGCCGCTTCGGCGGCCGCCTGCACGCCGGAACGATCGAGGGCTTGGCGCACGGCCTCACGGGCATTGGTCAGCTCGAGCCGCAAGACATGCTCCTCGAACTTGTACAGCACGTCGTTGAGGATAAGCGTGCCGACGCCTAGGACCAGCGCGGTCGTCGCCAGAACGATTGCTATCGACAGGAAATTGAAGCGGGTCGTGAGTTTCATGAAGAGGCCTCAACCTTCGAGCTGCCATCAAAAATCATACCGGTCCACGTTCTCCCTGGTAAAAACCATGACGGGCAAGGCCACTTCCATGCTGAGCGCATCCTTGGCGGGGGTAAACATGCCCAGCCTGCCCGCCTTGAACGGCACACCTGGCTTCAGCTCCCCGGTAAGCAGCCGATAGGCGCAGTAGACCGTCAGATAGCCATGGTCGCGGGCATTCCAGAGCACCACCCGTTTGACTGTGCCGTCCTTGAGGTAGTCCCGCATCAAGTTCGGCGTGGAGTTGCCGATCACAGCGATTTTTCCCGAAAGCCCGGCCTCCTTGACCGCTCTGGCAACTCCCGGCAAGTTGGGTACGCCCAGCGCGATGATGCCCTTGAGCGTCGGAAAACGCGCCAGGTAATCCCGGGTAACGCGGTATGCCTGCTCCGTGCTCTCCCCGGCCGCCCGGATATCGAGAATGTTCAAGCCGGGATACTTGGCGTAGATGCGTCTTTTGATCGCCTGGATCCACACCGACTGATTCGGCGCTGTAAAGGACGTCGTCAAGATGGCGATATCGGCCTTCGGACCCACCTCCCGTTCCAGACCGTCGACGATTTGGATACCGAAGTCATCGTAATCGACGAGATTGACGAAAAACTCTCGAACCCGGGTATCGCCGTCCCAGCTCATGACATGGATGCCCGCCGCCTGGGCTTTCTGCAACACCGGGACGATGGCCACCGGGTCGTTGGCCGCCACCGCGACCAGATTCGGCCGCGTCGGGATGGCCTTCTCGATCAATTCGATCTGCTTTTCGACCTGGTCCTGGGATGGGCCCATCCAGGTCACCCGCATCTGCGGCAGCTCGCGTGCCGCCTCGTCAATGCCTTCTTTCACCGCGTCGTAATAGCTGATGCCCACCAGCTTGGGCATGACGACCACGCGGTACGTTGGCGGAGCGGAAATTGCGAGCGGAAGCGAGGCGGCGGTCAACAGAAGAGTGGTCGCGATTGCTGCAAGATATTTGCTCATCCGACGCTCCTTTGTTCAACGCGCCTGACCTGTCGATGCTGTCTGCCCTCTTTCCCATAAGGATGAGGTGTCCGCGAAGTCGGGTCAACTCGATCGACGACGCCACGGAACGCAAAAAAACCGGCACGACCCAAGCGACGCGAACCTGCCTTCGCTGCGTCGCCGGGAAGCGTTTTCGCAAAATCGTACGGGCGAAGAAAAAGCCACTTAGGCTTCACATATCTGATCAAGGTCCTGCGCGGCGCCAAGTGGCACCTCTGGCACGGCTGCCCCAGTCCGTAATTGTGACGGCTGGAAAATCTTGGCTGGGATCTCTACGCCGAGGCCAGTCCTGAGGAGGCCAAGCTCCTCGCCAAGCTCGAGGAGTTCATCGTCTACCTCGATAACAACCGGCGCTTCCTCGTGAACTACGGTAACCGCTATCGCCGTGGGGAGCCGATTGCCTCCGGTTTCGTCGAGTCGGCCGTCAACCAGGTGGTAAGCAAGCGCTTTGTCAAACAGCAACAGATGGCCTGGCGCCCACAGCAAGCGCACGCACTTCTGCAAATTCGGACTGCCGTGCTCAATGACCAACTCCGATCTCTCGTCGAACGATGGCATCCCTCCATCGCCGGTGAATGCGTTCATCGCGTCGCGACTTAGCCCCCGCTTTGGCGCGCTCTCGGCGTCGACCGTCAAGCAGCGGCTCGCGGCGATCCGCCACCTGTTCGACTGGCTGGTGACCGGCCAGATCATCGCGACGAATCCCGCCGCGTCGGTGCGCGGGCCCAGCCACAGCGCACGGCAGGGGAAGACAGCGGTGCTGGATGCGGCCGAGGCGCGGCAGTTGCTCGACTGCATCGATGTCAGTACGCCGGCTGGGTTGCGCGACCGCGCGCTGATCGCGCTGATGGTGTTTTCGTTCGCGCGCATCGGCGCGGCGCTGGCGATGCAGGTCGACGACGTCTATGTCCAAAATCGGCGGCTGTGGGTGCGCCTGCGCGAGCAAGGCGGCAAGCTGCACCACGCCATGCCGTGCCACCACACGCTCGAGGCCTACCTGCATGCGTACCTGGACGGCACCGGCATCGGTGAGGACACGAAAGGGCCGCTCTTTCGCACGATCCGGCGCGGCACCTGGCAGCTCAGCACGACGCCACTGCCGCAGGCGAACGCGTATGCGATGGTCCGGCGCCGCGCACTGGCGGCCGGCATCGGCACGAAGATCGGCAATCATACGTTCCGCGCCACCGGCATCACCGCCTATCTGAAAAACGGCGGGACGCTGGAGAACGCCGCCGCCATGGCGAACCGCGCGTCGACCCGCACCACGCAACTGTATGACCGGCGTCGCGATGACATCAGCCTGGACGAGGTCGAGCGGATCCGCGTGCGACCACAGAAAACAGTACCCGTGATATTGCAGAGGATTTTTAGCATAGCGGAGGTACCCCATCGGACCGGCACGGCTGCCTCTCGCGATCCCGTTACCCAGGGACGTCCTGGTTCAGGCCGCTAGTTCAAGACCGTGACTGGTCGTTTAGCAGCCGAGCCGATACTGCTGGTCCCGCAGATTTCTGTGTTGCTGCTTCAGGTTGTCCATCCATTGCCAAGCATTGATCTGGCGCATCTGTATTTCAACGCTGCGTGTCTGTGAGGCAAGGGCGTTGCAGTCTGCTCGGCGGCTGTTCTCTACCGCCAGGATCTGCTGTTGTTCCTGAGCTATTTGCGCTTTGTATTTTCGGTCGTCAGCGGTGCGACCGCTTAAGAATTCCTGCTCTTGTCGTCTGATGGTCTCGCTCTTACCGATGCTCGAGACCGTGCCGCCAACGTTGGAGGTGATATCCGTGTAGCCAGCCGGGCAAACATCATTGAGATAGAGTATTTTTGTGCCGCTGCGGCATTTAGTTGTGCCGTGTGCGAAGCTCGCTATGGTAAGCAGAGCTATAACTGCAACAATTTTTGTCGACATGTCAGAAGACGAGAAAGCCGGAACCTGCATTGGTTCATCCGCACCTATGACCGTAGGCGTTTTGATGCGCTACGACGTGAATACTACCGGAAGATTGAGGGGGGAAAAACGCCTGCTCAATGCAGGCGTTGCAAGAAGGGAGATGCCGGATCTGCTGGCGTGTTGCCGGTCAGCCGTTTTCGTGCGCGCCTGGACTGTCATCAGCGGTCGCGCTGACCACGCGCGAATTTAACATAACCTCTATGCGGCGAAATTTGGCCCTCTCCGCCAATTAGAATTGGAGCAGATGAAGTTGCCGACTGCGAACCAAGTTGAAACGTCTATAAGTGTCAACGATTGAACTCGGCACGTGGGACCAGTGACCACGATCTCCACCGGCCGGCTGAGGGAGCAGGCATGATGCGTCGCGCCGAGCGCGCGGAGGCTGAGGTCGAGGCGACTCCCTGGCTGCTTCTGATCGGGAAGAGACCGGGTGGACGCGCAGCTCCGCGTAGCAAGCCGGGCTGATAGTGTGCCTTTTTGTCGCCAGTCAATCAGCATGGTCGTAGCTCCAGTGCTAAGAATTTGCGGCACATGCTGCGGTTCGCTGAGGATTCCAAAGGGCGAGGACATTGTCTACGCAGTGGGTAGACAATTGAGTTGGAGATGACCCGCTCAAACGCGAGTTCTACCGGAAGGCGTGCCGCAATGGGGGCTGGTGGCACCCTCATCACTCGTGCGGGCCGAACTCGAGGCAGCATAGCAAGCGCGCGGCGCTACAAGGGGGACTGGACGCCGAGCGCCAGGCCCACGCTGCCACGCAGGCACGTCAGGAGGAGGGCAGCGCCAGGCTGAGGCGCTCGAGCGGCAACTGAGTGATCTGCGTACCCAATTCTCGACGGAACTGGAACGCAAGCGCGAGCAGGTCGTCGTCGCGCAGGAGCGGGCCAGTGCGACCGAGCGCCGCGCTGCGCGAGATCGACCAGGAGCGCACGCTGCGCCAGAAGGGCGAGCAGGCGGTCGCAGAGCTGCGCACCGAGCTGGCAGCCGCGGCTGACATGTTGGGATCCCGAGCGCGCGCACACTTTATGCGGGCGTATCCGACGGAGCTGATGGCGGCGGAGCCTGCGCCGCTTTCACCCCGGCTGCCTCGGTAGTCCCTTGTGGGCTTTCCGCACTGATATCATCATGCCTCGTCGTCATCTCGGTATATAGCGGCAAGCTCTTGCTTTGCTGAGGCAATCTCACCTTCTAGAGTGTTGATAACGGCATCCATGGCGTCTGTGCCAGCGTCGCGCGTCATTGCGTAGATCTCGGTCAAGTCCGCTTCGTGGGGCTCCAGTGCAATATCTGTGCGAAGCGCTGCTATGAGCGGAGCCGTTACCTGCGACACCTTCGGCATGTGCTCTTTGAAGGCAAGGAACATGGCGAGTTGCGCTCGATCTCCAGGCCGTCGCTGATTTGGTCGAAGGCATCGAAACCGGATGGCCAGTGTAAAAGGCCGCTGGACGCAAAAATAGCCAGGCGCTTGGGAGTGCCTGGCATTCGGGTAATGCCTGTCGAGGTAGGTCGCCCGGACACCTTACTTTAGGATGCCGTCGTCTCCGCAACTGCAAACTATTGTCACGGCCACCTTTGGGTGGCTTTTTCATGCTCGCCGCGCGCGGGCATATTTCTACAAGAGGAATTCGGCGCCGAACGCCAGGCCCACGCGGCCACGCAGGCGCGTCAGGAGGAGGGCCAGCGTCGAGTGGAGGCGCTTGAGCGGCAGTTGCAGGAGTTGCGTACCCAATTCTTGACGGAACTGGAACGCACGCGCGAGCAGGTCGCGGTGGCGCAGGAATGGGCCAGCGCCACCGAGCGCCGCGCGCTGCGCGAGATCGACCAGGAGCGCATGCTTCGCCAGAAGGGCGCGCAGGCGAGGGCGCAAGACGCCGCCGTGGCAGGGGCCGAGGCACGGGCGCGATTGGAGGCCGAGCGCGACACGCTCAGCCGGCAGTGGGTGGCGACAGAGCAGGCACTCATGCAGGGGCAGGGGGCGCAGGAGCGCCTGCTGGCCGAACTGGCCGAGGCGCTGCGGCGGGCCGAGCGCGCGCAAGCCGAAGCCACCGCGACGCGCGTGACCACCAGGCGCCGGGCGCCGGTGACGCGCACGAAGTTCAGGGCGTGCTGCTGGAACACCCAGCTCACGGTCTCGAGATAGAATTCGGCCGGCAGGTCCATCGCCGCAAAATAGTCGGTGTAGAAGGCCCGGATCGCCTCGGCCTTGGCCGTCTTGCCATCCAGCTTGTACTGGTAGGCCTGGATCAGCGAAGCAATATGCCGATCCAGAAGGAAACCGTGAATCCGAACTGGATTCGAGCGAGTTCCAGCGCTGTGAGTCCGTGCATCGATGTGCTCTCCGTGGGGTTGCCGCCGGCACGACGGCGTGTCGCGCGACACTACGGACAAGCGTAGGGACTACAGCCTGCCCGCGAAGGATACAGTTCTTGCGGAACCGCTAAAGCTCAGTTTGCAGAGCCGGAAGAAGCGCTTACCAGGCGCCACAAAGCAAATACAGATAGCGCTATTGCGCGGGATCACAGTCATGGATGGATCCCGCTGCATCGACGATCCGGAACCAGCTCCATGGGCTGCGCCGGCGGCCGCTGCATTGACGGATCGGGATGCAGCGGACGGCCGGCGCGGGCGCTCAGCTGAACAGCGTCATGGCCTTGCCGAGGGTCGACCAGATGCCCGCGCCCAGCGGGATGAGCACGTAGGCCCAGAACGCGAGCAGCAGCAGGGTCTTGCCGAAAGTGCGGTCGTTTTGCATGGCTGGGGTTCCTGTGTGTTGGGGAATGGCGTTCAGGCGGCGCTGGCCACTTCGCGCAGGTGGTGGCGCTCATGCACGGGCCGGATCAGCAGGTTGCAGACGAAACCCGCCACCAGCAGGCCTGCCATGATGTGCAGGGTGTCGACGTAGACCTCCGACCTGGGCACGCCCATTGCCAGCTTGTGCTCGCGGATGTAGTTCACCAGCACCGGCCCGGCGATCCCGGCGGCGGCCCAGGCGATCAGCAGGCGGCCATGGATGCCACCGACGTAGGCCGTGCCGAACATGTCGGCCAGATAGGCCGGAATGGTGCTGAAGCCGCCGCCGTACATGGTGAGGATCAGGAAGTAGCAGACCACGAACAGGGCCACGTTGCCGGACGCGCCGACGGCCGGCACGGCCATGTAGAGCGCGGCGCCGAAGGCGAAAAAGATGGCGTAGGTCACCTTGCGGCCGAAGTAGTCGCTGGCGGAACTCCACAGGAAGCGCCCCGTCATGTTGCCGATGCTGAGCAGGCCGACAAAGCCGGCCGCGGCGGCGGCAGTGATGGTGCCCTTGAAGGTTTCCTGGATCATCACCGCGGCCTGGCCCAGCACGCCGATGCCGGCCGTGATGTTCAGGAACAGGATCAGCCATAGCAGGTAGAACTGCGGCGTCTTCAGCGCCTGGTCAATATGCACGTTGGCGTGCGTGACCATCTTGCTGGCCTTGGCGGTGGGCACGTAGCCCGGGGGCGCCCAGCCCGGGGCAGGGATGCGGATGGCCAGCGCGCCGATCGACATCGAGATGAAATAGACCACGCCCATGACGAGGAAGGTCTGCGCCACGCCCGCGCTGGTCGCGCTCTTGAAGTGGTTCATCAAGGCGACCGACAATGGCGCGCCGATCATCGCGCCGCCGCCGAAGCCCATGATCGCGAGCCCGGTGGCCATGCCGCGGCGGTCCGGGAACCAGCGGATCAGCGTGGAGACCGGCGACACGTAGCCGAGCCCCAGCCCGACCCCGCCCAGCACGCCGTACCCCAGGTACAGCAGCCAGATCTGGTGCAGCCAGATGCCCAGCGCCGACACCAGGAAGCCGCCGCCGAAGCAGCACGCCGCCGTGAACATGGTGCGGCGCGGCCCGACCTTCTCCAGCCACTTGCCGGCAAAGGCGGCCGAGATGCCGAGGAAGAAGATCGCCAGCGAGAACACCCAGCCCAGCGTGGTTAGTTGCCAGTCGCCTGGGGCGGACTGCGTGACGCCGATGATCCGGGTCAGCGGCTCGTTGAAAACCGAGAAGGCATAGGCCTGGCCGATGCACAGGTGCACCGCCAGCGCGGCAGGCGGCACCATCCAGCGGTTGAAGCCCGGGCCGGCGATGATGGCCTCCTTGGAGAAGGCTGAGGGGCGCGACGATGGCCGGGACGGCGGCGCATGTTGGGACCGCTGCTGCGAGGATTGCGACGGCGTTTGCGCTTGCGCGGGATATGACATGAAGTTGTCTCCTACCTGGAAGTGGCAGCCTCTTTTTGCGCGTGGTGCGATGGGCTGGAGTGCGTCGTTCAGCAAGACCTGTGCCCATGGCGGATTCCGTTTGCCGTCAATGGTTTGCAGCGCGCTGACGGTGCCGCCAGGCGAAGCCGTGGACAAAATGTCCTGGCGGCGGCCCCTCGCCCGGGCCAAACTGTCCATCTGCGGCCGCGATTTCCGCGGCTGGCTCGGTTTACTCCCAATACAGGCGGACAGCGCACTGTCGATAGACTCTCCTCTTGCCCCCGCAACAACTAAAGTGATGAGCGAACGACAAAGCAACGCAGCCGAACCAGACAACTGGCAGCGCCGCGCGATCCTGGTGGTGGACGACGAGGCCGGCATGCGTTCGTTCCTGTCCCGCGCGCTGGAAGGCAAGGTGGACAGCGTAGTGACGGCCGACAGCGCCGAAGCGGGCGCCGCGCTGCTGGAGCAACGCCATTTCGACCTGATCCTGCTCGATGTGGCGCTGCCCGGCATCAGCGGGGTGGAGTGGCTCAAGGCACTGCGCGCGGCCGGCAACCCGGCCGATGTGATCCTGATGACCGCCTTCGCCGACATGGACACGGCGATCGCCGCACTACGCTCGGGCGCAGCGGACTTTATCGTCAAGCCGTTCCGCGTCGACCAGATGCTCAATGCCATCCGGCGCTGCTTCGACCGGACCCGGCTCGCGCGCGAGAACTACCTGCTGCGCCGCGAGCTGGACAAGTACACCATCCACAAGCACTTCATCGGCGAGTCGGAAGCCATGAAGAAGGTCATGGCCCTGGTCGCGCGTGTGGCGCCGATGCCATCGACGGTACTGGTGACGGGCGAGTCCGGCACCGGCAAGGAAGTGGTGGCGCGCGAGCTGCACCGGCTCAGCGGGCGGCAGGGCCAGTTCGTGCCGCTGAATTGTGGCGCGATGGCGCCCGAGATCATCGAAAGCGAATTGTTCGGCCACGCCAAGGGTGCCTTCACCGGCGCGGCCGGGGCGCGTCACGGCCTGTTCCTCTATGCCGACGGCGGCACGCTGTTCCTGGACGAGATCTCGGAGCTGCCGTTGCCGATGCAGGCCAAGCTGTTGCGGGTGATTGAAGACCGGCGCATCCGGCCGCTCGGCAGCGAGCGCGAGATTGCCGTGGACGTGCGCATCGTCGCCGCCGGCAACCGCAACCTGGCCAGCGAGGTTGCCGCCGGGCGCTTCCGGCAGGACCTGTACTACCGGCTCGACGTAGTGTCCGTCGCCATCCCGCCGTTGCGCACGCGGCCGGAAGACATCGTGCCGCTGGCCGAGCATTTCTCGGAGCAGTTGTCCGCGCAGCTCGGACTGCCCCCGGTACCGCAGTCGCCTTCATTGATCCGGCTGCTCAAGGGCTATGACTGGCCAGGCAATGCGCGCGAGCTGCGCAACCTGGTGGAGCGGGCATTGATCCTGGGCGAATACCCGGTCGAGTTGCTGGCGCAGCATGCCGATCCGGCGCAGGCCGGCCTGCCGGAAGAGGCCTGCGAGGACGCAGCCACGCCGGCCGACGACGCCACATTGCTGGAGGCGGTGGAGCGGCGGCACATCCTGCAAGTGCTGGCGGCGGAGGGCGGCAACCGGGTGGAAGCAGCGCGCCGGCTGGGCATCTCGCGCCGCACCCTGGACCGGAAATGCCTGCAGTGGGGCCTGCGTCCTTGAGCCCGGCCGCACTGCTGCGCTGCTATCGCGCCTCGCTGCGCGCCAAGCTTGTGTCGATCGTGGTCGCGCCCCTGCTGGTGGCGCTGGTGGCGCTGCTGCTGATCATGGGGTTGTGGGGCAATCGCGCGTTCCAGGCGTTGCTGGCCTACAAGGTCAACAGCGACCTGCTGGTCGCCCATGAATACTTCGAGCATATGGTGGGCGGCGTGGGCGATCGTGTCCTGCAGGAGGCAAGGTCGTATGCGCTGGTGGACGGACTTGGCCGCCGCGACGCCTTGCCCGGCATCATGGCCGACGCGCGGCGCACGCACGGGCTCGATTTCCTGCAGCTGCTCGATCCGCAAGGGCGGCTGCTAGCCGCTGCGCCGGCCGGCGCGGCAGGGTCGGACTACGCCGCCTGGCGCGTGGTGACCAGCGCCGTGGCCGGCCGCGCGGACGTCGCCACCGACGCCTGGTCCGCCACGCAGCTGACCGCTGTCTCCGGCGAGCTTGCCCGGCGCGCACAGGTGGCGCTGCGCCCCACAGCCAATGCGGCCCCCACCGACAAGACCCTGGAAACCCACGGCATGGTGGTGCATGCGGCGGCGCCGGTGTTCGACGAAGCGGGCAAACTGGTGGCGATCCTGCACGGCGGCACGCTGCTGAACAACAACCTCGGCTTTATCGACACGATCAACGCGCTGGTCTACCAGCCGGAATCCCTGCCCCGCGGCAGCCAGGGCACGGCGACGCTGTTCCTGGACGACACACGCATTGCCACCAATGTGCGGCTGTTCCATGGCGAGCGGGCGCTGGGCACGCGGGTCTCGCGCGAGGTGCGCGACAAGGTGCTGCTGCGCGGCGAGAAATGGCTGGACCTGGCCTTCGTCGTAAGCGACAGGTACATGAGCGCCTATGAGCCGATCGCCGACAGCCGCGGCCAGCGCATCGGCATGCTGTACGTGGGCTACCTGGCCAGGCCGATCAGCCAGGCCAAAGACCTGGCGCTGGGCGTGCTGGTGGGCTTGTTCCTGCTGCTGGCCGTGGCCGGGGCGCTGTTTTCGCTGCTATGGGCCAGGCGCGTGTTCGCGCCGATGGCACGGATGGTCGGCACCATGCGCGCGCTCAAGGCCGGCGATACGGAGGCACGGGTAGGCCCGGTGGGCAGCGAAGACGAACTGGGCCAGCTTGCCGGCCAGTTCGACCAGTTGCTGTCGGACCTGCAGCAGCGCAATGCCCAGCTCAAGGACTGGGCGGACTCGCTCGATCGCAAGGTGGCCGAGCGCACCCGCGAGCTGGAGGAATCCAACGCCGTCTTGCGGGCTGCCCGGCAGCAGCTGATCACGTCGGAGAAGCTCGCCGTCGCCGGGCAGCTTACCGCCGGCGTGGCGCATGAAGTCAACAATCCGATTGCCGTGATCCAGGGCAACCTGGACGTGGCACGCGAGATCCTGGGCCCGGCTGCGGAACCGGTCCGGCATGAACTGCGGCTGATCGACGAACAGGTCCGCCGTATTCAGCTGCTGACCAACCGGCTCCTGCAGTTTGTCCGTCCAGAAGCCTACGCCGGCAGTATCGAGAACCTGGATGTGGGCGAGGTCGCGGCAGGCTGCGTCGAACTGGTCCAGCATATGCTGAAGGGCGCCGCGATCCGGGTCGAGCTGGACTGCCAGGCCACGCGGCAGGTGCGCATCAGCCGCAGCGAACTGCAGCAGGTGGTGGTCAACTTGCTGACCAATGCCATCCACGCCATGCCCGGGGGCGGCACGCTCACGCTGGGTACGCGCGATTGGGACGGGCAGGGCGTGACGCTTTATGTGCGCGACACCGGCCAGGGCATCCGGGAAGAAGACCTGCCCAACCTGTTCAACCCGTTCTTCACCACCAAGAAGCAGATGGGAACCGGGCTGGGTTTGTCGATCAGTTATGCGCTGGTGGAGCGGTATGGCGGCCGCATCACGGTGGAAAGCACGCTGGGGCAGGGCGCCGAGTTCATCGTGTGGCTGCGCGACGACGGGCTCCCGGCGCAGTCAGAGGCAGGCGGCGAAGTGTGATGACGTGGCAAGCGGCAGCGCCATGCCGCTCGATCACGCGCGCATCGCGTCGGGCAGGGCTTCATCCCGGCAGAGCGAACGGATTGAACCCGGTGCGTTGATAGCCCTCCGCCGTCACAGCATCGTCCAGCGCCAGGGTGGCCAGGTCATCGGCCACGGCCTCGGCCTGCGGGTCGCGTTCCAGTGAAATGACCTTCAGATAACCGTGGCACACGCCGCAGCTTTCGGCGCGCACCGTGGCTTCGGCAGTGTCGAAGCTGAGGTAGTCAAGGTCCGAGGCATCGCCACAGTTGGTGCATTTCGCCCGCACCATGTGCCACTCGCTCTCGCAGAGTGCGCAATGCAGATAGCGCATGCTCTGGCGATCGCCGATCAGGATCAGGCTTGCCACGGGGGCAGTGCCGCAGACCGGGCAAGACGCGTGCTCGGCCAGGCCGCTGGCGGGCACGGGAGCGGCGCGCGCGGCGCTGGCACATTGCAGCGAGAGCGCAGCCCAGAGGAAGGGAGCGATTGCCGCCGGCACTGCGTCAAAGCGACCCTCGGTCAGCGCCTGGGCGGCGCCAAGGCGCGCATCCGCGGGGAGGGCGCGCAGTGCCGCAAGATGCGGGGCGACCGGGGCGGGAACATCGTGTGCAAGCTGCTCAATCAGCCGATCAAGCAGGGGGCCCCACTGCCCCTCCTGCGGGAAGGCTCTGGCATTTACTGGTCCGGATCCACCGGCCTCGGGCAGAAGCGATGCCTGCACCTCCGCCACGCGGGCGGCCAGACGGAGGTAGTCGGCAAGGCCGTGCCCTTCGGCCAGCGCGCGCAGGCGCGCGGCGCGGCGGCCGTAAAGACCGGCAAGGTCTGGCTGGAGCAGCGGGGTGAAATGCCGGGAGGCCTCGCCCGATGGCAGTGCTCCCGGCGTTGTCTGATGTTGGTTCATGCCTCGTGCCCCTTCGCTTTCGCCGCTTTCGACTCTTTCGCCTTCAACTCGCCATACCAGCGGTCATGGTGTTGCCTGGCCCAGGCGCGCGAGACGTAGCCCGTCACCATGCCCGTGATCGAGCCGCGGACCCAGATTGCCAGATAGATGTGGCCCACAATCAGTAGGATCAACCCGATCCCCGCGACGGAATGGGCCAGGATCGCCAGACGGAGCACGGAAATCGGGAAGTACTCGGCGAAATAGGCGCGCCACATGATCAACCCCGATATCAGCAGGACCAGTATCGAAGCCATGATGAGCCAGAACAGCACCTTCTGGCCGGCGTTGTACTTGCCGATCTGCAGCGGTTCGCCGCCATGCTTGTTCAAGAGCACTTCCCTGGCGCGGCGGAACCAGATCGCGTCGGTGCGCGCGGGCAGGTTGTAGCCGACGAAGCGCACGAACATGTAGCAAAGCCCCGCGAATACCGCGATGCCGAGAAAAGGGTGGAGCAGCCTCGCCATCTGCGGCGTGCCAAGTAAGCCGCTCATCCAGCTCACCGTCGGGAAGAACCACGAGATTCCCGAAGCCGCCGCGAGGAAGAAGCAGAACACCATCGCCCAGTGACACAGCCGCTCGGCGAATCTCGTACGCAGGATCCTGTCGTTGTTGGTCGCCATTTCCGGTCTCCGCTTATGCCGCACCGTCAGTCGGGGCGTCGTGATCGTCTGTTTCGGTGGTGTTGGGGCCAACCGCCATGAAATGCGCCGCCATTCCCACCACGGCCGCCGCGCCGACGACGGCGGCGACGGGTTTCAAACCATCCTTCCAGCCCGAGACGACCGAGCTGATCTCCGGGGCCTTCGGCAAGCCCGCGTAACGCTTCGGGTCGTCGGCATGTTGCAGCACATACATCACGTGGGTGCCGCCGACCCCCGCCGGGTCATACAGGCCGGCCTTGGCATAGCCGCGCTCGTTCAACTCGGCCACGCGCTCGGCGGCGAGGGATTGCATCTCTGCCTTCGAGCCGAAGGAGATGGCGCCGGTCGGGCAGGTCTTGACGCAGGCAGGCTCCTGCCCGACCGAGACGCGGTCCGAGCAGAGCGTGCACTTGTAGGCCTTGTTGTCCTTCTTGGAAATGCGCGGCACATCGAAGGGGCAGCCCGCGACGCAATAGCCGCAGCCGATGCAAAGGTCGGACTGGAAGTCGACGATGCCGTTCGCATATTGCACGATGGCGCCGGGCGCCGGGCAGGCTTTCAGGCAGCCGGGATCCTCACAATGCATGCAGCCGTCCTTGCGGATCAGCCATTCCAGCTTGCCCGCCTGGTCCTCATGCTCGGTGAAGCGCATCAGGGTCCAGGTATTGGGCGACAGATCGCGCGGATTGTCGTAGACGCCGACATTCTCTTGCACGTCGCCGCGCAGGTCGTTCCATTCGTTGCAGGCGACCTGACACGCCTTGCAGCCGATGCAGATCGACACGTCGATCAGCTTGGCCACTTCCATCTGATGGTCGCGGATTCGAGGGGCCGGCGTCAGTTCCGACGAGGCGGAGCGACGGATGATGTTCTGCGAGTTCATGCCTGTGCTCCCGTCATCTTTTCAATGTTTACGAGGAATGCCTTGAATTCCGGGGTTTGCGAATTGGCGTCGCCAACGCCCGGCGCCAGCGTGTTGGCGAGATAGCCCTTGCGGGTCGCCCCCTCGAAGCCCCAATGGCAGGGGATGCCGATCTGCTCGACCGCCTGCCCGGCCACCTGAAGCGTGCGCATGCGCTTGGTCACCACGGCCTTGGCAGTGATATGGCCGCGTTTGGTCGTGATCTTCACCGTGTCGCCATGGGCGATGCCTTTGTCCGAGGCCAGCTTTTCGCCGATCTCGACGAATTGCTCGGGCTGAAGCATGGCGTTCAGATGCGAGTGCTTGGTCCAGTGGCGGAACAGTTCCGTTATCGAATAGGTCGTGGCGACGTAGGGGAACTCGGTGCGGTTGCCCATCCGCTGCGCATCGTTCTGGAAGATGCGGGCGGTCGGGTTGTGGGTGACCTTTTCGTGCAGCGGGTTTTTCGCGATCGGGCTCTCGACCGGCTCGTAATGCTCGGGGAAGGGGCCGTCGATCATGCCGCCGACCGAGAACAAGCGCCCCACGCCTTCGGGCAGCATGATGAAGGGTCCGACGGGTGTGCCGGGCGCCGCAGTGAGCGGAAAGTCGGGCACGTCCGCGCCCACCCATTTCTCGCCGTTCCAATGCAGGATCTGGCGTTTGGGGTCCCAAGGGTTCCCCATCTCGTCCATCGAGGCGCGGTTGTAGAGGATGCGGCGGTTCGCAGGCCAGGACCAGGCCCAGCCCGGCGTGTTGCCGAGGCCGGTGTCGGTGTTGTCGCGCCTGGCCATCTGGTTGCCCGCCTCGGTCCAGGAACCGGTGAAGATCCAGCAGTAGCTTGAGGTCGTGCCGTCGTCGCGCAATTGCGCGAACGAGTCCAAAAGCTGACCCTTGCGCAGGATCTTTTTCCCGGTCTCTTCGAACACGTCTGCCAACGCGTAGCCGTTGGCTTCCTTGGCCATTTCCTCGGGATGGGGGCTGTAGGGATCGTGATAGGTCTCCTCGTCCCAGGTCATGTGCAGCACCTGCTCAGGACAGGCGCCGCCTTCCTTTTCGTAAAGCCGCCGCAGTTCCATCATGATGCCGCCGAGGATGGCCGGATCATGCCGCGCCTCGCCCGGCGGCTGCTGGCCCGCGTAATGCCATTGCAGCCAACGGCCGGAGTTCACGACGGTCCCGTCTTCTTCGGCAAAGCAGCTCGACGGCAGCCGGAAGACCTCGGTCATGATCTCTTCGGTCTTGACGTCGTTGAACTTGCCTTCGTTGCGCCAGAAGTTAGAGGTCTCGGTCACCAGCGGGTCGATGACCACGAGGAACTTCAGTTTCGACAGCGCGGCCGAGGACTTGTTCTTGTCAGGCATCGCCGCCAGGGGGTTGAACCCCTGGACGACATAGCCGTTGACCTTGCCCTCGTACATCAGGTCGAAATAAGCCAGCATGTCGTAGCTGCGGTCCCATTTCGGCAGCAGATCAAAGGCCCAGTTGTTCTCCGCCGTGGCATGCTTGCCGAACAGGTTCTTCTGCAGTGAGACGAAGAATTTGGGCAGGTTCTTCCAGTAGTTCACCTGATCGGGCAGCATGGCTTTTGGCGTGGCATCGGCCAGGAATTGCTTCAGCGTCTGCTGCCTGTCGATGGGCAGGTCCATGTAGCCCGGCAGCCGAACCGACAGAAGACCAAGGTCGGTATAACCCTGGATGTTGGAGTGTCCGCGCAGCGCGTTCACGCCGCCGCCGGACATGCCGACATTGCCCAGGAGCAGTTGGATCATCGCCGCGCCGCGGATGATCTGCGCGCCGCCGGTGTGGTGCGTCCAGCCGAGCGCGTAAAGCCAGGTCAGCGTCTTGTCCTTCGCCGAGCACGAGCCGACGATCTCGGCGATCTGCAGGAAGTCGGCCTTCTTGACGCCTGTCGTCTCCTCGACCTTCTCGGGCGTGTAGCGTGAGACGTGCTTCTTCAGCAGGCTCAGCACGCAGCGCGGATGGCGCATCGAGGGATCGCGTTTCGCGTTCCCCGCCTTGTCGAGTTCATAGTTCCAGGAGGATTTGTCGTAGGCGTGCTTCTCGGGATTGAAGCCCGAAAACAGCCCTTCGTCGAATCCAAAATCCTCGCGCACGATCAGGGACGCGTTGGTGTAAGCGCGCACGTAGTCGTGCTGGATCTTGTCTTTCTGCAGAAGCCAGTTGACCATACCCATTAGGAAGGCGGCGTCCGACCCCGCCCGGATCGGCGAGAAGATATCGGCAACCGAGGCTGTGCGGTTGAAGCGCGGATCGATGACGATGACCTTGGCCTTGTTCTTGATCTTGGCCTCGATCACCCATTTGAAGCCGACCGGATGGGCCTCGGCCGGGTTGCCGCCCATGACGACGACGACATTGGCGTTCTTGATGTCCACCCAGTGGTTCGTCATCGCGCCGCGGCCGAAGGACGGCCCCAGCGCCGAAACCGTTGGCCCGTGACACAGGCGCGCCTGGCAGTCCAGGCCCAGCATGCCCAGGGAGCGGGCGAACTTGAAGTCGAGAACCCCCGTTTCGTTGGAGGCCGCCGACGAGGCGAGCATGCCCGAGCTCAGCCAGCGGTTCACTAACAGGCCCTTCTCGTTGCGCGCGATGAAGTTCTTGTCGCGGTCGTCCTTTAGCAGGCGGGCGATGCGCTTCGTCGCATCGTCCCAACTGATGCGCACCCACTCCTTCGACCCCGGCGCGCGGTATTCCGGATACAGCAGCCGGTTTTTCGAATGGACGATGTCCAGCAGCCCCGCGCCCTTGGGACAGAGCGAACCACGGCTGACCGGGTGATCGGGATCACCCTCGATGTGGAAGATGCGGGGCTTCGCGTTCTTGGCGCCGTCACCCAGCGAATACATCAAGAGGCCGCACCCGACCGAGCAATAGGTGCAATTGTTGCGCGTCTCTTTCGCACGCAGCAGCTTGTAGGGGCGCACGCCGGCCGGAGCCTGTGCCCAAGCTGTACCCATGCCCAAGGCCGAGGCCGAGACGGCAACAGACCCAACGCCAAGAATTTTGAGGAACTGTCGACGTCCGATATTGGTGGGTTTAGTCATCGTGGTCTCATCGTCATTTCTTCTTCCGCCCATCCCGGCTACCAGGGTTGGGGGTCTCCGCTAGGAATGTCTGATAAGGTTTGCTGACGCGTGTGCCGAAGCCTCTGCGCATGGTGTTCCGCGGTTGAACTGAGAGCCATCCTTGAACTGACTCGTCGCCTTGGCCGGCGTGTTGATTGCCTCCAGGCGTTGGGACATGTCACCGCGGCCCAGAGAATCACCGGCAAGACCAGCACCTTCCGCCCAAAGATATCCGCCTGCCCACTTAAGGTAAATTCAGCAATTCTTTGCCCACCTATAAGTGATTCCTTAAGTGGCGGCTTTCTGAGCAGATTCGGCAGGTCTACCCAGGGTCCAGGATGGATAGAGTGACCCGCCGGCCGGGCTTACGAGTGGACATCTTGTCCATTGCAGCGGTCCACAGCCCAGGCCGCGCCCTGCAGTGCCTGACTGCAAAAGGAATCCGACATGGGTATGGCTCTTGCTCATCGACTCTGCAGCGGGCCATTTAAGCGGGGCGCCTCGATCCTCCCTGGGTGCGCGAGCTTACGAGTGCGCATGGTATCCCGGAGGACAGGGTGCGGCAGATGATGCGCAAGCTCGCGCGTCACGGCGAGACCTTTCAGGTCGTGCCCGACCTCTTTTACGCTCCGGATGCGGTGCGCGACCTGGCCTTGCTCGCCGCTGCCGAAGCCCATAAGAAAGCCGGCACGGTCTGCGCTGGGACGTTTCACAATGCCACCGGATTTGGACAGAAACGTGCGATTCAGGTTTTGGAGTCTTTCGACAGCGTTGGTTATGCTCGCTTCGACCGTGGCCGCCATCTGGTGCGCACGGACAGTCATTGGCTTGAGCTGCTCTGACAGGCGACGACCGATTGATTTCCCACGGGAAGGCGTCCGTATCCGGTGGTACGGCGATTGCCTGTGAGCGTCTTGAGCCGGTACATCAAGTTCTCGACGAGAGAACGCCGGTGATAGCCGCTGGACTTCCTCCATTCGCGTCGGCCATTTCGGGCAATGCCGTCAATGGCCTCGTTGTGCCATGGTGCGCCGGGCGTGCGCTCGGGCCATGGCATCGCTCCCAGGCAAGCTGGTCGGCCTGATTCTCCCGATAACCCTGACTGCCACCATTTCGCCTGACCTCTCGGCTAATGGAAGATGGGGCTCGTCCGAGCCGGGCTGCTACTGAACGAATCGAGTGGCCAGCAACCATTGAGCGCGAGATCTCCTCTTGTTCGGCAAGCGTCAACGCCACCCTGGAGCGGTGTCGTTGTGCTGGCTGGATACCGCCGGCCTCCGCAAGAATCCCCTGTACTGACGAGTGGTTCCGATCGAACAGCCGGGCAATCTGATGAAGCGTTTCACCTGTCCGCCAGCGCTCCCACATAAATGCCTTCTGGCTTTCGGTGTAGTAGATCCGTCGTCTTTGCTTCATTTGCAACACCTCCGCTGCTCATGCAGTCTCTAGTGTGTTGCATCAACCGGTTGAATCCTCAGGCCAAAGCGGTCAACCTGACCCAACCGGCTGCAGTCGCCGTTGCGCCGTTCTTGTAGCGGGCCTGACAACGGGGGGTACCAACACCGGCTCGCTAAATCCGGCCAGCCTTACGGCTGCCCCGCCCGGCCCACCATTAACTGAGGAGACATGCACGCGCGAATGGCTGCGTGATACAGCCATCTTTAGCGAGTTCCGGGTTGGTACGCCCGATCACCGTTGTTTTTGGTGATGGCGCTGTCCCCAACGCCGTCGCGCTTGGCGATCAGAGGATTCGCAATCTGCCTCGTAGTCGATGGTCGCCAGTGCCTCGTCAGGGAGGGCTCAAGCCACGCGTCGCCCGGGCATCAGCCCGCCGTATTCCTTCCCCAGAAACTCCGCCGTGTGCTCCAGCAGGTAGGCGCGGCAGCTCTCGCTGGCCGGCGACAAACGCTTGCTGGACATATGCGCGACATGCCAGATGCGCTCGATCGGCGTGCCGGTCACGTCCAGCAGTGCAATCTCGCCGGTGCGCAGTTCCAGTGACAGCGTGTGCAGCGACAACAGGCTGATGCCCATGCCGGCCATCACGGCCTGCTTGATGGTTTCGTTGCTGCCCAGGGTGATGACCTTGGCTGGCGTGAACAGGTGGTCCCGGAACATGTGCTCCGCCACGGTGCGGGTGCCGGAACCCGGTTCGCGCAGCAAAAAGGTCTCGTGACGCAGTTCCTGCAGGTCGAACCCCTTCGCGTCGTGCAGTGGGTGCTGCGGCGAGGCTACCAGCACGTGCGGATGCGCGGCGATGGGTTCCGACACGGCGTCCAGTTCGCGCGGCGGGCGGCCCATCAGCGCGAGGTCGATCGCATTGTCCTGCAGCAGCCGCAACAGCGTTTCACGATTGCCTTCGGCGATGCGCAGGTCCACGCCCGGGTGCAGCGCCGTAAAGCCGGCGAGCAGCTTGGGCGCGAAGTACTTCGCGGTGCTGATCAGCCCGATCGTGATCGAACCCTGCTCGACGTCCTTGACCGCCTGCAGGCCTTCTTCGGCGTCCTTGACCTCGCCGAGGATCCGCGACGCGTGGTGCAGCAGGCGGTCGCCGGGCTCGGTCAGCGTGAGCTGCCCCTTGATCCGTTCGAACAGCGCCAGGCCGACCACCGATTCAAGCTGCTTGACCTGCATCGAGACAGCTGGCTGGGTCAGGTGCAGTTCCTCGGCTGCGCGCACGAAGCTGGCGTGCCTGGCCACGGTGACAAAGATCTGCAACTGGCGAAGAGTGAGGGCACGCAGGAAGGACATGGGCAGAGGGGGCGGCTTTGGATGTTCCCGTGATGTGCATCTTGCTTCGCACTTAAGGGATTGCTTATGCGGTGACTAAGAATATCTGAATTTACCTTATGTGGGTGGGCCTATATCTTTTCATCAACGCAGCTACACGCCGCTCAACCACGCAAGGAGACAAGCATGAACGCACCTGAATCGGTCCAAGCCAAGCCGCGCAAGCGCTATGACGCCGGCGTCATGAAGTACAAGGAAATGGGGTACTGGGACGCGGACTACGAGCCCAAGGACACCGACCTGCTGGCGCTGTTCCGCATCACGCCGCAGGACGGCGTGGATTCGGTCGAGGCTGCCGCCGCGGTGGCCGGCGAATCCTCCACCGCCACCTGGACGGTGGTGTGGACCGACCGTCTGACCGCCTGCGACATGTACCGCGCCAAGGCCTACCGGGTCGATCCGGTGCCGAACAACCCGGAACAGTTCTTCTGCTACGTGGCCTATGACCTGTCGCTGTTCGAGGAAGGCTCGATCGCCAACCTGACCGCGTCGATCATCGGCAATGTCTTCAGCTTCAAGCCGATCAAGGCTGCGCGCCTGGAAGACATGCGCTTTCCGGTTGCCTATGTGAAGACCTTCGCCGGCCCGTCCACCGGCATCATCGTTGAGCGCGAGCGGCTGGACAAGTTCGGCCGCCCGCTGCTGGGCGCCACCACCAAGCCCAAGCTGGGCCTGTCGGGCCGCAACTACGGCCGCGTGGTGTATGAGGGCCTGAAGGGCGGGCTGGACTTCATGAAGGACGACGAGAACATCAACTCGCAGCCCTTCATGCACTGGCGCGACCGCTTCCTGTTCGTGATGGACGCCGTCAACAAGGCTTCGGCCGCCACGGGCGAGGTCAAGGGCAGCTACCTCAACGTGACTGCCGGCACCATGGAAGAGATGTACCGGCGCGCCGAGTTCGCCAAGTCGCTGGGCTCGGTCATCATCATGATCGACCTGATCGTGGGCTGGACCTGCATCCAGTCCATGAGCAACTGGTGCCGCCAGAACGACATGATCCTGCACCTGCACCGCGCGGGCCATGGCACCTACACCCGGCAGAAGAACCATGGCGTGTCCTTCCGCGTGATTGCCAAATGGCTGCGCCTCGCCGGCGTGGACCACATGCATACGGGCACCGCGGTGGGCAAGCTGGAAGGCGATCCGCTCACTGTGCAGGGCTACTACAACGTCTGCCGCGACGCCTACACCCATACCGACCTGACGCGCGGGCTGTTCTTCGACCAGGACTGGGCGTCGCTGCGCAAGGTGATGCCGGTGGCCTCCGGCGGTATCCACGCCGGCCAGATGCACCAGCTGATCCACCTCTTCGGCGATGACGTGGTGCTGCAGTTTGGCGGCGGCACCATCGGCCACCCGCAGGGCATCCAGGCCGGCGCCACCGCCAACCGCGTTGCGCTGGAAGCGATGGTGCTGGCGCGCAACGAGGGCCGCGACATCCTCAACGAAGGGCCGGAGATCCTGCGCGACGCCGCGCGCTGGTGCGGGCCGCTGCGGGCCGCGCTCGATACCTGGGGCGACATCAGCTTCAACTACACGCCGACCGACACCTCGGACTTCGCGCCCACCGCGTCGGTGGCTTGAGCCTGGCCAGACGACACCAAAGCACGCCACCACAGCGAACCCAAAGAACGAGAGGACATCATGCGTATTACTCAAGGCACTTTCTCCTTCCTGCCCGACCTCACCGACGCGCAGATCACCAGCCAGCTTGAATACTGCTTGAACAAGGGCTGGGCGGTGGGCATCGAGTACACCGACGACCCGCATCCGCGCAATACCTACTGGGACATGTTCGGCCTGCCGATGTTCGACCTGCGCGATGCGGCCGGCATCCTGCTGGAGATCAACAACGCGCGCAGCACCTTCCCCAACCACTACATCCGCGTCACGGCTTTCGATTCGACCCATACGGTGGAGTCGGTGGTGATGTCGTTCATCGTCAACCGTCCTGCCGACGAGCCCGGCTTCCGCCTGGTGCGCCAGGAAGAGCCCGGCCGTACGATGCGCTACTCGATCGAGAGCTACGCCGTGCAGGCACGCCCTGAGGGCAGCCGCTACTGAGCGGCACCGGCTGAACCGCCGCGCAGCGCCGCCACGGCGCTGCCGCCGGCGATTTCCTGACTGTGCAATCCCGCGGCTGCGCCGCCACTAGGCTGCGCATCGGGGGGAGCTGCGCCTCGAATCTATCGAGCCGAATGATCGAATGATCCTCACGGAGCTTGCCATGTCCGCACCTGAAACGACCGCACCGCTGCAGCCGCCAGCTGCTCAGGCCGGATCGCTGGCCGAATCGCTGGCCAGCTCGGGCATCACCGAGCTGCTGGCCCAGCTTGACCGCGAGCTGATCGGACTGAAGCCGGTGAAAGCGCGCATCCGCGATATCGCCGCCTTGCTGCTGGTGGACAAGCTGCGCGCCGCGCGCGGCTTCAGCGCCGGTGCGCCCAGCCTGCATATGTGCTTCACCGGCAATCCCGGCACCGGCAAGACCACCGTCGCCATGCGCATGGCGCAGATCCTGCACCAGCTGGGCTACGTGCGGCGCGGCCACCTGGTGGCGGTGACCCGCGACGACCTGGTCGGCCAGTACATCGGCCATACCGCGCCCAAGACCAAGGAAATCCTGAAGAAGGCCATGGGCGGGGTGCTCTTCATCGACGAGGCCTACTACCTCTACCGGCCGGAGAACGAGCGCGACTACGGCCAGGAGGCCATCGAGATCCTGCTGCAGGTGATGGAGAACAACCGTGACGACCTGGTGGTGATCCTGGCCGGCTACAAGGACCGCATGGACCGCTTCTTCGAGTCCAACCCGGGCATGTCCTCGCGCGTTGCCCACCATGTCGATTTCCCTGACTACCAGCTCGACGAGCTGCGCCAGATCGCAGACCTGATGCTGGCCGAGATGCAGTACCGCTTCGACGACGAAAGCCGGACCGTGTTTGCCGACTACCTGGCCCGGCGTATGGCGCAGCCGCACTTTGCCAATGCCCGCAGCGTGCGCAATGCGCTGGACCGTGCGCGGCTGCGCCATGCCTCGCGCCTGCTGGACGACGCCGGCACGGTGGTCGACGACCGTACCCTGACCACCATCACGGCGGCTGACCTGCTCGCCAGCCGCGTGTTTTCGAAGGCTGGGCCGGCCGCGCCGGCCGCGCAGACGCCGGCCAAGGAGTAAGCCATGCAAGCCCTGATTTTCGATGTCGACGGCACGCTGGCCGATACCGAAAGCGCCCACCTGCAAGCCTTCAATGCCGCTTTCGCCGAGGTCGGCCTGGACTGGCACTGGGATGCGCCGCTCTACACGCGCCTGCTCAGGGTGGCGGGCGGCAAGGAGCGCCTGATGCATTACTGGCGCATGGTCGACCCGGAAGAGGCCCGCGGCTGCAAGGTGAAGGAAACCATCGACGCCGTGCACGCCATCAAGACCCGCCACTATGCCGAGCGCGTGGGGGCGGGCGGCCCGCCGCTGCGCCCGGGCATTGCCCGCCTGATCGCCGAGGCCGGCGAGGCCGGCCTCCCGCTGGCGATTGCCACCACCACCACGCCGGCCAACCTCGACGCGCTGCTGCAGGCGCCGCTTGGCGCGGACTGGCGCCGGCGCTTTGCCGCCATCTGCGACGCCGGCACCACCGCGATCAAGAAGCCGGCGCCTGATGTGTACCTGGCCGTGCTGGAGCGGCTCGGCCTGGAAGGCGGTGATTGCCTGGCCATCGAGGATTCGGAGAACGGACTGCGCGCCGCCCGGGCGGCCGGCATCCCCACCTTGGTCACGCCCACCGCCTTCAGCGGGCAGGACTCCTTCGAGGGGGCGCTGCTGGTGCTGCCGCATCTTGGCGATCCCGGCGAACCCATGCCCCAGCACGTGCCCGGCGCCGCTCAGCGCTGGGCCGATCTTGCCGCATTGCGCGCCTGGCACTGCGGCACCCTGATTGAGGCGACCTGATATGCATGCCACCGAACCCAACACCGGCCACGGTAGCCAACGCGCCATCCGCCTGGCGCCATCGATCCTGTCGGCCGATTTCGCGCGCCTGGGCGAACAGGTGTGCGCGGTCGAGGCCGGCGGCGCGGACCTGGTGCACTTCGATGTGATGGACAACCACTATGTGCCCAACCTGACCATTGGGCCGCTGGTGTGCGAGGCGATCCGTCCGCTGGTCTCCATCCCCATCGACGTGCACCTGATGGTGGAGCCGGTCGATGCGCTGATCCCACTGTTTGCCAAGGCCGGCGCCAACATCATCAGCTTCCATCCGGAGGCGGGCCGCCATGTGGACCGCACCATCGGCCTGATCCGCGACCACGGCTGCAAGGCCGGACTGGTGTTGAACCCGGCCACGCCGCTGAGCTGGCTGGACCATACGCTGGACAAGCTCGACCTGGTGCTGCTGATGAGCGTGAACCCGGGCTTCGGCGGCCAAGCCTTCATTCCGGGCGTGCTGGACAAGGTGCGCCAGGCAAGGGCGCGCATCGACCGGCAGCTGGAAGCCGGCGGCCGGCCGGTCTGGCTGGAGATCGACGGCGGCGTCAAGGCCGATAACATTGCCGACATCGCCCGCGCGGGCGCCGACACCTTCGTGGCCGGCAGCGCCGTGTTCGGCGCGCCGGATGCCGACGGCGGCTACTGGAGCATCCTGCGCCGCCTGCGCGAGGCCGCCACTATCACGTAGGCCATCCGCACCGGCACTACACAAGAACACATAGTCAATCTAGAGGAGACCTGTCATGCCTGAAGTCCAAAGGATGACCCTGACGCAGTTCCTGATCGAGGAACGCCGCCGCTATCCGGACGCCAGCGGCGGCTTCAACGGTCTGATACTCAACGTTGCCATGGCCTGCAAGGAAATTGCGCGCGCGGTTGCCTTCGGCGCGCTGGGGGGCTTGCACGGCAAGGCCAGCACGCAAGCTGGAGAGGAAGGGGCCGTCAACGTGCAAGGCGAAATCCAGCAGAAGCTGGACGTGCTGAGCAATACCACCTTCCTGCGCGTCAACGAGTGGGGCGGGTACCTGGCCGGCATGGCGTCGGAGGAGATGGAGGCGCCTTACCAGATCCCGGAGCACTACCCGCGCGGCAAGTACCTGCTGGTGTTCGATCCGCTCGACGGCTCGTCCAACATCGACGTCAATGTCTCGGTGGGCAGCATCTTCTCGGTGCTGCGCGCACCGGAGGGCGCAAGTGCTGTCACCGAGCAGGACTTCCTGCAGCCCGGCACGGCCCAGGTGGCGGCCGGCTACGCGCTCTACGGTCCTACCACCATGCTGGTGCTGACCGTAGGCAACGGGGTCAACGGCTTCACCCTCGACCCCAATCTGGGCGAATTCTTTCTCACCCATCCCGACCTGCGGGTGCCGGCCGATACCCAGGAATTTGCCATCAACGCCTCGAACAGCCGCTTCTGGGAAGCGCCGGTCCAGCGCTACATCTCCGAGTGCATGGCCGGCAAGAGCGGGCCGCGTGGCAAGGATTTCAATATGCGCTGGATCGCGTCGATGGTGGCCGAGGCGCACCGCATCCTGATGCGTGGCGGCGTCTTCATGTACCCCCGCGACACCAAGGATCCCGCCAAGCCGGGCCGCCTGCGCCTGCTCTACGAGGCCAATCCAATCGCTTTCCTGATGGAGCAAGCCGGCGGGCGCGCCAGCACCGGCCGGCAGACGCTGATGTCGGTGGCGCCGGGCGCGCTGCATCAGCGCATCGGCGTGATCTTCGGCTCGCGCCATGAAGTGGAACGGATCGAGCACTACCACACCGACCAGACCGATCCCGACCTTCCGAGTCCCCTGTTCAACGAGCGCAGCCTGTTCCGCGCGTCTGCCTGAGGTGCCTGGCCATGTCAGAACGTTATCCCATTATCGCCATCACCGGCTCCTCGGGCGCCGGTACCACGTCGGTGACCCGTACCTTCGAGAACATCTTCCGCCGCGAAGGCGTGAAGTCGGTGGTGATCGAAGGCGACAGTTTCCACCGTTACGACCGCGCCGAGATGAAGGTCAAGATGGCCGAGGCCGAACGCACCGGCAATATGAACTTCAGCCACTTCGGCCCGGAGAACAACCTGTTCGGCGACCTGGAGAGCCTGTTCCGCTCCTACGCGGAATCCGGCACCGGCATGCGCCGGCGCTATCTGCATAGCGCGGAGGAGGCCGCCCCCTTCGGGCAAGAGCCCGGCACCTTCACCGAGTGGGAGCCGTTGCCAGCCGACACTGACCTGCTGTTCTATGAAGGCCTGCACGGCGGCGTGGTCACCGACGAGGTCAATGTTGCCCAGTATCCCAACCTGCTGATCGGGGTGGTGCCCGTCATCAACCTGGAGTGGATCCAGAAACTTTGGCGCGACAAGAAGCAGCGCGGCTATTCGACCGAGGCGGTGACCGACACCATCCTGCGCCGCATGCCGGACTACGTGAACTTCATCTGCCCGCAGTTCTCGCACACGCATGTGAACTTCCAGCGGGTGCCGTGCGTGGACACGTCCAACCCCTTTATCTCGCGCGAAATCCCCGCGCCCGATGAAAGCATGGTGGTGATCCGCTTTGCCAACCCGAAGGGGATCGACTTCCAGTACCTGCTGAGCATGATCCACGACTCCTTCATGTCGCGCGCCAACACCATCGTGGTGCCCGGCGGCAAGATGGAACTGGCCATGCAGCTGATCTTCACGCCCTTCGTGCTGCGCATGATGGAGCGCCGCAAGCGCGCCGCGCTGTGACCCTCTTGCAAGGACACCAGAGATGAACGCCCCTGAACGCATCGATTCCGCAGCGCGTTGCGCCAACGCGCTGCGCTTCCTGGCCGCCGACGCGGTGGAGCAGGCCCGCTCCGGCCACCCCGGCGCACCCATGGGCATGGCCGAGATGGCCGAAGCCCTGTGGCGGCGCCACCTGCGCCACAACCCGGCCAACCCGGCCTGGCCCGACCGTGACCGCTTCGTGCTGTCCAACGGCCATGCCTCCATGCTGCAGTATGCGCTGCTGCACCTGACCGGCTACGACCTGCCGATGTCGCAGCTGCGCCAGTTCCGCCAGTTGCACGCGGCCACGCCCGGGCATCCGGAGCTCGGCGTGACGCCGGGCGTGGAAACCACCACCGGCCCGTTGGGGCAGGGCCTGGCCAATGCGGTCGGCATGGCGCTGTCGGAGAAGCTGCTGGCCGCCAGCTTCAACCGCCCCGCCTTCGACATCGTCGACCACCACACCTATGTGTTTCTTGGCGACGGCTGCCTGATGGAGGGTCTCAGCCACGAGGCCGGCTCGCTCGCGGGCACGCTCAAGCTGGGCAAGCTGATCTGCCTGTACGACGACAACGGCATTTCCATCGATGGCAATGTTGTCGGCTGGTTCGCCGATGACACCCCAAAGCGCTTTGCCGCCTACGGCTGGCATGTGATCGCCGGCGTCGACGGGCACGACGCGCAGGCCATAGACGCCGCGCTGTGCGCGGCCAAAGCCGAGCGCGAGCGGCCCACGCTGATCTGCTGCCGGACCGTAATCGGCAAGGGCGCGCCGGCCAAGGCCGGCGGGCACGACGTGCATGGCGCACCGCTGGGCGCGCAGGAAGTTGCCGCCATGCGCGAAGCGCTGAGCTGGGACGCCGAGCCCTTTACGGTGCCGGTGGACGTGGCCGACGCCTGGGACGCGCGGGCGCAAGGCGCCGCGCGCGAGGCCGAATGGGAAGCGCGCTTCGCCGGCTATCGCGCGGCGCATCCCGAGCTGGCCGAGGAGTTCCTGCGCCGTGTCAATGGCCGCTTGCCGGAAGGCTTCGATGCGGAACTGATGGCGCTGCTGGATGCGCCTTCGGCGCTGCAAGGCAAGATCGCCACGCGCAAGGCATCGCAGCTCTGCCTGGAGGCGCTCACGCCCGCCTTGCCCGAACTGCTGGGCGGCTCGGCCGACCTGACCGGCTCCAACCTGACCAATGTCAAGGCGTCGGTCTGGGTCAACCACGCCGGGCACGGCAACTACGTGAGCTACGGCGTGCGCGAGTTCGGCATGGCCGCCGTCATGAACGGCATCGCGCTGCATGGCGGGCTGATCCCCTACGGCGGCACGTTCATGACGTTCTCGGACTATTCGCGCAATGCCATCCGCATGGCGGCGCTGATGCGCCTGCGCGTGGTGCACGTGCTGACCCATGATTCCATCGGCCTTGGCGAGGACGGTCCCACCCACCAGCCGGTGGAACACGCCGCCAGCCTGCGGCTGATCCCCAACAACCAGGTCTGGCGCCCCTGCGACGGCGCCGAGACCGCGTACGCGTGGCTGGCCGCACTGCAGCGTGAGGATGGCCCGACCTGCCTGGTGCTATCGCGGCAGGCGTTGATGCCGTTCGAGCGCGATGCGGCCCAGCGCGCCAGCATCGCGCGGGGCGGCTATGCGCTGCGCGATGCGACGGCGCCGCGCGTGGTGCTGGTGGCCACAGGCTCCGAAGTGGAGATCGCCGTGCGCGCCGCGCACGAGCTGGCCGATGCAGGCATCGCCGCGCGCGTGGTGTCCATGCCCTGTGTGGAACTGTTCTACGCGCAGGACGCGGCATACCGGGACACGGTGCTGCCGCCGGGTGTGCCGCGCGTCAGTGTCGAGGCCGGCGCCACCTGGTACTGGCGCGGCGTAGTGGGCGAAGGAGGCGTGGCGCTGGGCATCGATACTTTCGGCGAATCGGCGCCGGCCGAGGCGCTGTACCAGCATTTCGGCCTGACCCCGACGCATGTCGCGGCTGCAGCACGCGCACTGCTGGAGGGCGAGTGATGGCTACCGCGTCCATGCCCTGCAGCGCGGTGCTGATAGACCTGGATGGCACGCTGGTCGATAGCGCGCCTGACATTGTCGAAGCCGCCAACCGCATGCTGGCCGACCTCGGCAGCCCGGCGCTGCCGTTCGATACCGTAGCCGCCTTCATCGGCCGCGGGGTGCCCAACCTGGTGCGGCGCGTGCTTGAGACCGCCCAGATCGCGCCGCGGGTGGACGCCGCCGATGCGGTGGCGATATTCCACCGCCACTATGTAGAGACCAACGGCCGCCTCGGGTCAGTGTTCCCGGGCGTGGAGGCCGGACTGGCCGCGCTCCAGCGGCAAGGCTACCGGCTGGCCTGCGTGACCAACAAGCCGCGCGCGCTGGCGGCGCCGCTGCTGGCGCTGACCGGGCTGGCGGCGTACCTGGAAGTGCTGGTGGCAGGCGATTCGATCGCACAGATGAAACCGGACCCCGAACCGCTGCGCCATGCCTGCCGCCTGCTCGACGTCGATCCGGTGCACGGCGTGTTGGTGGGGGACTCAGCGGTGGACGTGGCGGCGGCGCGCGCGGCCGGCATCCCGGTCTGCCTGATGCGCTATGGCTACGCCGGCCCCGGCGGGCCCGCGGCGCTGGGCGCCGACGCGCTGGTCGATTCGCTGGAGGCGTTGCCGGCGCTGCTGACGCCGGCGCGGCTGGTGCCAGCCACCTGATGTTGCGCCGGCGCGCTGGCGCGACCGGCAAGGATACCAAGACAAGCAAATGGAGACAGCATGACTATCAAGGTTGCCATCAACGGCTACGGACGCATCGGCCGCAATGTGCTGCGCGCCCACTATGAAAGCGGCAAGCGGCACGATCTCGAAATCGTGGCCATCAACGATCTCGGCAACGCCGCCACCAATGCCCACCTGACCCAGTACGACACCGTCCACGGCCGCTTCCCGGGTGAGGTCTCGGTCGACGGCGACGCCTTCCGTGTCAACGGCGACCGGATCCGCGTGCTGGCCCAGCGCAACCCGGGCGAGCTGCCATGGGGCGAGCTGGGCGTGGATGTGGTGATGGAGTGCACCGGGCTCTTCACCAGCAAGGACAAGGCCTCGGCCCACCTGAAGGCCGGCGCGAAGAAGGTGATCATCTCCGCCCCCGGCGGCAAGGACGTGGACGCCACCATCGTCTACGGCGTGAACCACGGCGTGCTGAAGGCGACCGACACGGTGATCTCCAACGCCTCGTGCACCACCAACTGCCTGGCGCCGCTGGTCAAGCCGCTGCATGAGAAGCTGGGCGTGGTGAACGGCCTGATGACCACCGTGCATTCCTATACCAACGACCAGGTGTTGACCGACGTCTACCACGAGGACCTGCGCCGGGCGCGCTCGGCCACCATGTCGATGATCCCGACCAAGACTGGTGCCGCCGCCGCGGTCGGGCTGGTGATGCCTGAGCTGGACGGCCGGCTGGACGGCTTTGCCGTGCGCGTGCCGACCATCAATGTGTCGCTGGTCGACCTGTCCTTCGTGGCGGCGCGGCCCACCGCCGTGGAAGAGGTGAACGGTATCCTGAAGGCGGCTGCCGAAGGCGAGCTCAAGGGCATCCTCGACTACAACACCGCGCCGCTGGTCTCGGTGGACTTCAACCACAACCCGGCCTCGTCCACCTTCGACGCCACCCTGACCAAGGTCAGCGGCACGCTGGTCAAGGTGTCGGCCTGGTATGACAACGAATGGGGCTTCTCCAACCGCATGCTGGATACCGCGGTGGCGTTGGCCCATGCACGCTAGCAGGTGGCCATGATGAGTCTATCCCATGCTACGGACCCGCAACCGAAACCCGCGGCGGCGCCGCACACGCTGGCCGCGCTGCTCGCCGCAGGCGGGCTGGCTGGCAAGCGTGTCTTTATCCGGGCCGATCTAAACGTCCCCCAGGATGCCGCGGGCCTTATCACCGACGATACCCGCATCCGTGCCTCCGTGCCCGCCATCGCGGCCTGCCTGCAGGCGGGGGCTGCGGTGATGGTCACCTCGCACCTGGGCCGGCCCCAGGAAGGGGATCCGGACCCGCGCCACAGCCTTGCACCGGTGGGCCGCCGCCTGTCGGAGCTGCTGGGCCGCCAGGTACCGCTCTTGTCCGGCTGGACCGAGGGCGGCTTCCAGGTTCCGCCCGGGCAGGTGGTGCTGCTGGAAAACTGCCGCATGAACACGGGCGAGAAGAAGAACAGCGACGAACTGGCGCAGAAGATGGCCGCGCTGTGCGATGTCTATGTGAACGATGCCTTCGGCACCGCCCACCGTGCCGAAGCCACCACGCATGGCATCGCCCGGTACGTCCCGATCGCCTGCGCCGGCCCGCTGCTGGCCGCCGAGATCGACGCGCTGGGCAAGGCCCTGGGCCAGCCGGCGCGCCCGCTGGTGGCCATCGTGGCCGGCTCCAAGGTCTCGAGCAAGCTGACCATCCTGAAGTCGCTGGCCGACAAGGTGGACAACCTGGTGGTGGGCGGCGGCATCGCCAATACCTTCATGCTGGCTGCCGGCCTCAAGATCGGCAAGTCGCTGGCCGAGCCTGACTTGATGGTCGATGCCAGGGCCGTCATCGACATCATGGCCGCCCGCGGCGCCTCGGTGCCGATCCCGGTCGATGTGGTGTGCGCAAAGGAATTCAGCGCCAGGGCCGCCGCCACCGTCAAGGACGTGAAGGACGTGGCCGACGACGACATGATCCTCGATATCGGCCCGAAGACCGCGGCCATGCTGGCTGAGCAGCTCAAGGCCGCCGGCACCATCGTCTGGAACGGCCCGGTCGGCGTGTTCGAGTTCGACCAGTTCGGCAACGGCACCAGGGTGCTGGCGCAGGCCATCGCCGAATCGAGGGCCTTCTCGATCGCAGGCGGCGGCGACACGCTGGCCGCCATCGCCAAGTACGGCATTGCCGACCGCGTGGGCTATATCTCGACCGGCGGCGGCGCGTTCCTGGAGTTTCTCGAAGGCAAGACGCTGCCCGCACTGGCCGTGCTGGAGCAGCGCGCCGCCACCTGAACCAGGCCTCATCGAATCCGCATCAAGTAAAGGAGCTTCACCATGGCACTCATATCCTTGCGCCAGCTGCTGGACCACGCCGGAGAGTTCGGCTACGGCGTGCCGGCTTTCAACGTCAACAACCTGGAACAGATCCACGCCATCATGGAAGCGGCCGAGGAAACCGACAGCCCGGTCATCCTGCAGGCCTCGGCCGGCGCCCGCAAGTACGCCGGCGAGGCTTACCTGCGCCATATGGTGCTGGCCGCGGCCGAGACCCATCCGGACATTCCCATCGTGCTGCACCAGGACCACGGCTCCAGCCCGGCGGTGTGCCAGGCCTCGATCCGCTCCGGCTTCACCAGCGTGATGATGGACGGCTCGTTGCGTGAAGACATGAAGACCCCGTCCGACTACGACTACAACGTCGACGTCACGCGGCGCGTGTGCGAGATGGCGCATGCGATCGGCGTGTCGGTGGAGGGCGAACTGGGTTGCCTGGGCTCGCTCGAAACCGGCCAGGCCGGCGAAGAGGACGGCGTGGGCGCGGCGGGCACGCTGTCGCACGACATGATGCTGACCGACCCGGCGCAGGCGCGCGACTTCGTCGCCCGCACCGGCGTGGACGCGCTGGCCATTGCCATCGGCACCAGCCACGGCGCCTACAAGTTCTCGCGCAAGCCCACCGGCGACATCCTGGCAATGGACCGCATCCGCGAGATCCACGAGCAGATCCCCGACACCCACCTGGTGATGCACGGCTCCAGCTCGGTGCCGCAGGAATGGCTGGAGATCATCCGCCAGTACGGCGGCGACATCAAGGAGACCTATGGCGTGCCAGTCGAGGAGATCCTGCGCGGCATCAAGATGGGGGTGCGCAAGGTGAATATCGACACCGATATCCGCCTTGCCATGACCGGGGCGATCCGCAAGTCCTTGTCCGAAGACCGCAGCGAGTTCGATCCGCGCAAGGCGCTGCGGGCGGCCAAGAAGGGGGCGAGGAGCGTGGTGAAGCTGCGCTTCGAGGCCTTCGGCTGCGCCGGGCAGGCATCGCGGATCAAGCCGATGGCGTTGGAGAGGGTGGCGAAGCTTTATCTCTGAAGGAGCCGCCTGCAGCACGACGAACCCACGCATACGCTCCCCTCTCCCGCACGCGGGAGAGAGGAGCAAACCGGCAGCAGGAAACCGCACGCGTGACTAACCGCAACGCCGTCTCCAGAAAGCTTGGATCGATCCAAGGAGCGAACATGGCCAAACGACGCCGCGAAGTGCCGGGCATTCGACAGTACGACGGTCCCGCCGGAGACTGGGGCGCGCTGAAGGCAACCGCCACGGCGATCCGGTCGCAGATGGAGACCGTCAAGGCCCCGATCACACTGATGCGGACCAACCAGCCCGACGGCTTCGATTGCCGCGGGTGCGCATGGCCCGACAAGGAGCACAGATCGACGTTCCAGTTCTGCGAGAACGACGCCAAGGCCGTGACCTGGGAGGCAACCACGAAGCGGGTGCCCCCGAGTTCTTCGCGGCCAACACGGTGTCGTCGCTGTTGAACCGGACCGACTACGAGCTCGAAGACTTTGGCCGGCTGACGCATCCGCTCGTCTACGACCGCGCCACCGACACGTTCCGGGCGGTGGAGTGGGAAGCTGCGTTTGCCCGCATCGGCGAGATCCTGCGCGGGCTGGCGCCGGAGCAGGTCGAGTTCTATACGTCCGACAGGGCTTCCAACGAGGCCGCATACCTGTACCAGCTGTTCGCGCGGGAATATGGCACGAACAATTTCCCCGATTGTTCGAACGTGTGCCATGAGCCTACCAGCGTGGGCCTGCCGCGCTCGATCGGCATCGGCAAGGGCACGGTGTCGCTGGACGAATTTGACGAATGCGAGCTGATCATTTCGATCGGCCACAACCCGGGCACCAACCACCCGCGAATGATGGGGACATATCACGAGGCGTCGCGGCGCAAGGTGCCGATCCTGGTGCAACCCGCTGCGCGAACGGGCGCTGGAGCGCTTTGCGGATCCGCAGAACATGGTGGAGATGGCCACCTATGGTTCCACCCGGATTGCGTCGTCCTACTTCCTGGTCCGCGCCGGGGGCGACGCCGCGGCCATCAAGGGGGTGATGAAGGCACTGCTGGATCTGGAAGCCAGCCAGGGCAATGTGCTGGACTACGACTTCATCTCGGTCCACACCGAGGGCTTTGAGGCGCTGGCCGAAGACCTGAAGGCGACCGAATGGGCGGATATCGAAAAGACCAGCGGCCTCAGCCGCGCCGACCTGGAACTGGTCGCGGCGGCCTATGCGAAGTCGAATGCCACCATCGTCACCTACGGCATGAGCGTGACCCAGCACAACGAAGGCACGGCCAATGTCCGCCTGCTGTGCGACCTGCTGATGCTGCGAGGCAACTTTGGCAAGCCCGGCGCCGGTATCTGCCCCTTGCGCGGCCACTACAATGTGCAGGGGAACCGGACCGTCGGCATCACCGAAAAGCCGTCGGCTGGCTTCCTGCCGCGGATCGAAGACACCTTTGGCTCCAGCCCGCCCGCCGGACACGGGCACGATGCCGTCAACGCGATGCAGGCAATGATCGATGGCAAGTCCAGGGCCCTGATCTGCCTGGGGGGCAATTTCGCGGTGGCATTGCCGGATACCGACCAGTGCTTCCCGGCAATGGGCAAACTCGACCTGAGCGTCCATATCGGCACCGGGTGCTGGCGGGCACAATGCCTAATTAAAGTGGACGAAAAGACATATTTACCATCTTTCAAAGTGATGGGCAGTCGCCATGAACCAGAGGTAGGGGTGCTCGACCGCTACGCGCTTGGCCAAAATGTTGGCGTCATGAACTTCATGAACTATCATATGTTCATGACCCTACACCGCCGTATCTCTCTTCGCGCGCGTTTCCCGGCCGCCCCTGTCCGGCTCGAAGCTACGCAGCTCTCGAGTGCCCGCGCTCGTCGTGCTGCATCGTCTGCGGTAGCGCGCGACCAGCAACACGCCACCCCCTGTGAGCTAATTGAGACGGCAGTGGCGCTCGTCAACGACGCATCCCGTGAGGTCGCGTTGTCCGTCGAAGTCCAACACGAACTAGACGCGGCACTCGGTAGGATCGTTCGCATCTTTGCGAAGCCAAACCGTCCGCTCCGCGAGCGTCCTTTTATTGCTGCCGGGGAGACTGTGGCACATGCCGGCGGGGCAGCGCATTCCGATCCGCTGCAAGAGGCGCGCGAACGTGGTCGACTGGCAGCCGCCCGGGAGTGGGAACAGCCAGAAAACCTGTCTCTTAAGGACGCGGCGCTTTATGCGGGACGTTCGGACCGCGCCATCAACCAGGACCGCCAGGCGGGTCGCCTCTATGCCCTCGTGCTGCCGGGGCGCGAGCGAGGGTTTCGCTATCCGTCGTGGCAGTTCCACGTCGATTCCGAGCGGCTGACCGCTGTGCTTGCACCATTTGTGGCTGCCGGCGCGAGCAGTTGGGTTATCCATAATTTTCTGCATCGCCCGCAAGTAGGCCTGGAGGGACGCACGCCGGCGGATTGGATCGCCGATGCAGCGGCCCCGATAGACGTCGTTGTGCGGCTCGTCGACGCGCGGTACCGCGACGAGCAGGGCGCCGCATGACCTTTAGCGCAGAAGATTTGGGGTGTCCGCTGCCGCCGGCCGACCTCGCCGACCGTCGGCTTACCACAAAGATGCTCGATCTCGAGAGGGTAGCGCTCTGGCGGATCCATCGCGCGCACCTGGACCCTATTTACTACAACCGCCGCGCGCCGGGCGTGACCCATTACCGGTTCGATGCGGCCGGCGGCGAGTTCGGCGTCCTTTATGGAGACCGCGCCAAAACGGGGGCGAGCGACCGGACTACCGCCGAGAGGCCAATGAGGCACCCAAAATGCGCGCATGGCTTCCGATCCTGGGGCGGCGACCTCCATCCTTCAACTTCGAATTGCTCTGCGCGGCCTAAGCCCGCCGGTTTGGCGACGCGTCCTCGTTCCCGAGCATTTGACGCTCCCACAATTGCACAATGTCATCCAGGTAGTCATGGGCTGGGCGGGCGAACATCTGCACCAGTTCAGCATTCGTGGTAGGCATTACGGCGAAGCTCATGAGGACGTCTTGCAGTTCTCCACAGTGGCAAACGAACTGCCGCTGACCGCGTTTCGTCTCCGCGAACACGAAGGCTTGGTCTATGTGTATGACTTCAACGCGTGGTGGCGCCACGAGATACGGGTGGAGCGGCGTATGCTGCGGCAACATCCTGGCGGGCTGCCACATTGCGTGGCGGGTTGCGGGCCTTGCCCGCCAGAGGACGTTGGCGGGATCGAGAGGTATCTGGAGGCCAGGGACGAACGCAGTGAGTACGAGTTCCTCGATTGGCTCGAGTCACTGCGCGAGGGCCCAATCGTGCTGGAAGACTTACGCGATGAGGTCGACCGATGGCTGACTTGGCTGGATCGTCGCTTTGACCGTCAGATCGTCAATGATCGGTTGCGACACCTCGAGAGGTAGACTGGTCGCCGCGGCTTCCAAGGGAGGAGGGTGGCCATGCGTATCAGCTTGCAACTCGTAGTGCAGGACGAGGGAGGGGTGCCAGCCACCGTCACCGAAATTGCCCAGTTCGAGAGAGACTGCCTCGATGTGGGCTCGCTGGGCCTGCATCTGGAGGAGGCGAAATCATTGCTGGGTCGGCTGCAGCGCACGATGGTCGCGGCACAGGTTGCCGAGGTAGTTGCCCGGACCAGCGTTTGTCCCACGTGCGGTGCGCAGTTGGCTTGCAAGGGCCACCATCACTTGGTCTTCCGTAGCGCGTTCGGGCGACTGTCGATTGACAGTCCCAGGCTGTATCCCTGTCGGCAATGCCAGGGCGACGCCCCCACCTTCAGTCCGGTCGCCAACTGCTTGCCTGAGCGGGTCAGTCCAGAACTGCAGTATCTCGAGGTCAAGTTCGCAGCGCTGATGTCGTATGGTCTGACCGTCAACGTCCTGCAAGAGGTGTTGCCGCTCGATCATGTGCTGGCAGCCAGCTCGATCCGGCGCCAGGTCACCAGGCTCGGTCGCCGGCTGGAAGCGGAACAGGCTACCGACGCCCGGCAGCACGCGGAGGTGGCCGCGAGCGTCGGTTCGCCCGACATCCCGGAGCCTAGTCCGGTCCGCGCCGTCGGCATTGACGGCGGCTACCTTCGGCTGGCCGGCCACCGGCGCCGGCAGGACGGCTGGTTCGAAGTGATCGTCGGGAAGTCAATGCGCGATCAGGATGCCGGCCATAGTTTTGCCTACGTGCACAACCTGGAGCACCGGCCGGCCGATCGTATGTTGAGTCGAGTAGCGCAAGGGAATCGCACCCTCACGCCCTCACAGATCCGGACATGAACCTCTCGATTCATCCGGCTCCTATCGTCCAACCGTGGTCTC
>NZ_BAAILO010000057.1:0-29119 GCF_054589115.1 Cupriavidus sp. 8B
ATCGGACTCGTCAAAGTACCGATGTCCGGAAGGCAGGCGCTTAGCCGCCAGGATGCCTTCGCGCTCCCAGCGGCGCACCGTACTGGGAGCCCGTCCAATGCGCTTTGCGAATTCGTTGATCCGATAAAACTTGCTCATGGCGAGCAATCATAGATACTTCTGAGCAAGAATGGAGTATCAGTTGCTCGCTCCTCCTGGGGTCCGTCTCGCGCGGACGTGCGGATGGGTTGCGATGCGATTTAGTGGGATCTTACATCGATCACGCTTTGGCGCGGGCCTCGAACAGGGAGTCCCACATGCTGTCGACGCGCGCCTTGACCGCGGCATCCATCTGGATCGGTCGGCCCCATTCGCGGGTGGTTTCGCCCGGCCATTTGTCGGTGGCGTCGATGCCCATCTTCGAGCCCAGCCCCGACACCGGCGAGGCAAAGTCGAGGTAGTCGATCGGCGTGTTCTCCACCAGCACGGTATCGCGCGCGGGATCGACGCGGGTGGTGATGGCCCAGATCACTTCCTTCCAGTCGCGCACGTCGACATCGTCGTCCACCACCACGATGAACTTCGTATACATGAACTGGCGCAGGAAGCTCCAGACGCCGAACATCACGCGCTTGGCGTGGCCGGCGTACTGCTTCTTCATGCGCACCACGGCCATGCGGTAGCTGCAGCCCTCCGGCGGCAGGTAGAAGTCGGTGATCTCGGGGAACTGCTTTTGCAGCAGCGGCACGAAGACTTCGTTGAGCGCCACGCCCAGCACCGCGGGCTCATCGGGCGGCTTGCCGGTATACGTGGAGTGGTAGATCGGGTCGCGCCGCATGGTGATGCGGTCGATGGTGAAGACGGGGAACCAGTCCTGCTCGTTGTAGTAGCCGGTGTGGTCGCCATACGGACCTTCCAGCGCGTGCTGGTAGCCGGTGGGATGATCCGGGTCGGGCTGGATATGGCCTTCCAGCACGAACTCGGCCGATGCCGGCACGCTTAGCTCGGACAGCGTCGGCGTGATACAGCCCGCCAGCGCCGTGCGGCTGCCGCGCAGCAGGCCGGCAAACTGGTATTCCGACAAGGTGTCCGGCACCGGCGTGACGGCGCCGAGGATGGTGGCCGGGTCAGCGCCCAGCGCCACCGCGATCGGGAACGGCTTGCCGGGGTTGGCTAGCGCGTGCTCGCGGAAATCCAGCGCGCCGCCGCGATGCGCCAGCCAGCGCATGATCACCTGGTTGCGGCTGATCACCTGCTGGCGGTAGATGCCCAGGTTCTGGCGCTTCTTGTGCGGGCCTTTGGTGATCACCAGGCCCCAGGTGATCAGCGGCGCCGCGTCTTCCGGCCAGCAGGTCTGGATCGGCAGGCGCGCCAGGTCCACGTCGTTGCCTTCCCAGACCACCTCCTGGCAGGCCGGGCTGCTGACGCGCTTGGGCGCCATGTCCCACACCGACTTGGCCAAGGTGAACAGCTTGCCGGCTTCGCGCAGGCCGCGGGGCGGCTCGGGCTCCTTGAGCGCCGACAAGACGCGGCCGATGTCGCGCAGGTCGGCCAGGCTTTCCGCGCCCATGCCGAGGGCCACTCTTCGTGTCGTGCCGAACAGATTGGCCAGTACGGGCACGCTATAAGTCTGACCAGGCCGATGCGGATCGCTCGGGTTTTCGAACACGACGGCCGGTCCGCCGGCTCGCAACAGCCTGTCGCAGATTTCGGTCATTTCGAGGTTGGGCGACACCGGCGCACCGATCCGTTTCAGCTCGCCAAGGCCTTCCAGTTGGCCCAGGAAATCGCGCAAGTCGTTGTATTTCATGATTTATTCGATTGAGGCGCAGGCACGTTAGCGCACCTGTCCATGCAAGTGGTGTGAAGCAATATTCACATGAAAGTGATGGGACACAAAAAAATCGTCCCAATTTGCATCTCCAAATTGTAAATTTTTTGACTCTGCCTTGGTCGGTAGGGATGGCCTCTATGCTTTGCCAGTACTGAGATCTACCCAATCGAGGGGGCACGAAAGTGCGTCAAAGTCCCTTGTTACATATAACCAAAAGCTTTGTTTTATCTAAACGTTATTCTTGACGATGTATAAAAGGGTTCCTACAATCCGGTTCTGCTCGTTGGAGTGTTGCGGTGCAGCACATTTTCTTCTGCCCTGTCAAGGGGATTAGTGGGGAAATATCCATATCTGATCATAAGAACGGATGCGTCTGAGCAGGACGGATTCGATCGATCGCCCCGGCCGTGGCCGGGTGCTTTGAGTAGTTCGCGGCAGGGCAGGCTCCCCCAAGAGCCTACCCTGTTTCTCGTTGGGCGCATGGGGAGCGCCCACCAACAGGTGCTGGACGTCTTTGCTAGGCGGCGCGGCATCCTTACTTGAATACGCGGTCAACGGGCGTGCGGCGCAGCAGCGCGGCACGAAGCGGACAGCGGATGGAGGTAAGTATGAGTGGTTGGAAAACCCTTCATCTTCCCGGAGTCGGACGGGCATTGCAGGTCCGTTTCAGACACCCGGTACCCGGAGTGAGTCGGGCATTGCAGGTCCGCCTTGCGCATCCGGTCGCTGGCCGCGCTTTACGAAGCGGTCGCGCAACATTGAAATATGCCCTGAACAGTCTCGGGGTCATGTCTGTAGTCGCTGCGGTATCGCTGTCTGTCAGCCAGGAATGGCGTACGGCCCTGGCCGGTGCGCTGGCCGGCGAGGAAGCGCCCGCGGTGTTGATGGAAGCCGCAGTGCCTGCGTCCACGGCCGATGTGGCCGCGGCCAAGCTGGGCCTGACGATGGCGCAGTCCGCGCAGTCCGCGCAGTCCAAGCCCGCAGGCTTGCCGACCGTGTCCGGCACGGACGACTGGGGGCAGCAGCCCGCCGGCAAGGTACCCTCCGTGGCCCACCTGGCCGCGCAGATCCCGGCACAGCGCGTGGCACTTGACGCGCGCAACCCGGCCACGCTGGGCAGCGCGCGCGAGCAGGCTGTGGTGGCTGGCTACATCGCCCGTAAGTATCGCGTGGCGGCGCAGGCCACCGCGCAGTTGGTGAAGGCCGCGTACCTGACGGGGCGCGAGGTCGGTATCGATCCGTTGCTGATCCTGGGCGTGATCGCGATTGAGTCCAGCTTCAATCCGTACGCGGAGAGCGGCGTGGGCGCCCAGGGCCTGATGCAGGTGATGACCAAGGTCCACCAGGACAAGTACGAGGCCGTGGGCGGCGTAGCAGCCGCGCTGAACCCGTATGCCAACATCAAGATCGGCGCGCTGGTGCTCAAGGACTGCATCGCCCGCGCCGGTTCGCTGGAAGGCGGCCTGAAGTATTACGTGGGTGCGGCGACCACCAACACCGATGGCGGCTATGGTGCCAAGGTGCTGGCAGAGCGCGCCCGCCTGCGCCAACTGCCGGGCGTGCGCAGCGTCGCGGCTGAGCCGGTGTCGGCCAAGCCGGAAGTGACGGCGGATGCCAAGGCTCAGGCCGAGCCTCATCACGGCACGGCCGGCGATAAGCTGGAAGCGGCAGGCAACGTTCCGAAAAGCGCCTGATCCCGGGATCTTCACTTCTCGGGCAGCGCAGAAAAAAAAAGCACCCTTCCGGGTGCTTTTTTTTCGTTGCAGCGACGGCTCTGGCTGGCGTTCAGGCGAAGAACTTGCCCAGGCGCGCCATGGCCTCCTCGATGTTCTCCATCGAGGTCGCGTAGGAGATCCGGATGTAGTCGCTCGCCGTGAAGGGGCCAAAGTCCTGGCCCGGCACCAGCACCACGCCGGCATCGTGCAGCATGGCCTGCGTCAGGCTGTCGGCATCGCCCGCGGCCGGGTGGTTGACGCCACGGCAGTCCGCATAGACGTAGAAGGCGCCATCCGGCTTGACCGGCACCCGCAGGCCGAGTGACTCCAGCGCCGGCACGACGGCATCGCGGCGGCGGTGGAACTCCGCCTTGCGCGCATCGTAGATCGCCAGCGCCTCGGGGGAGAAGCAGGCCAGCGCGGCATGCTGGGCAACGGCCGAGGCGCAGATGAAGAGGTTCTGCGCCACTTTCTCGAAGGCGCCCACCAGTTCGTCCGGCACCACCAGCCAGCCCAGGCGCCAGCCGGTCATATTGAAGTACTTGGAGAAGCTGTTGACGGTGATCACGTCGTCGTCCAGGCTCAGCGCCGATACCGGCGGCGCGTCGTACGACAGGCCCTGGTAGATCTCGTCGACGATGGCAAAGCCCTGGCGGGCCCGCACGGCCTTCAGGATGCGCGCCAGCTCGCCCGGCAGGATCGATGTGCCGGTGGGGTTGGAAGGCGACGCCAGCAGCACGCCACGGGTCTGTTCGCCCCAGTGGGTCTCCACCTGCTCGGCCGTGAGCTGGAAGCGCTGGGCCGGGCCGCTCGGGATCATCTTCGCGCGGCCGTCGAAAGCGGCAACGAAATGCCGGTTGCAGGGGTAGCTGGGGTCGGGCATCAGCACTTCCGCGCCGATCTCCACCAGCACGGCGCAGGCGAGCAGCAGCGCGGCCGAGGCACCGGCGGTCACCACCACGCGGCGCGCCGGGATGTCGATCCCGTACATGGTCTTGTAATAGCCGGCGATGGCCTCGCGCAACGGTGCGATGCCCAGCGCGCTGGTGTACTGGGTCACGCCGCGGCGCATGGCGGCCTCGGCGGCCCGCACCACGGGCTCGGCGGCGGTGAAGTCGGGCTCGCCGATCCCCATGTGGATGATGTGGCGCCCGGCGCGCTCGAGTTCGGCGGCCTGCTTGGCCAGCTCCATCACGTGGAAGGCGTCGATATTGGCAAGGCGGGAGGCGGTGGCGAGGCGCTGCAGGTCCATGGTGGGAATAGGCTTGGTGGGCTGGGTTGAATGAGTTTGGACGGAGTTGGGCGCAGTACAAGTAAAAACACCCGCCGGAGCGGGTGTCGGTACGGCAAGCATGGCACCGTGAACGGCGCCGGTTGCCGTCGTTCAGCGTCGGGCGGCCAGTTCCGGCGCGCGCACCTTGGCGGCCAGCTTGTCCAGCACGCCGTTGACATACTTGTAGCCTTCCACGCCGCCGAAGGTCTTGGTCAGTTCCACGGCTTCGTTGATGACAACCTTGTACGGGATGTCCACGCAGTGGATCAACTCGTAGCTGCCGATCAGCAGGGCCGCACGCTCGACCGGCGAGAGCTCGCTCACGGGGCGGTCCAGGAACGGCTCGAAGGCGCCCGTCAGCCGGGTTTCTTCGCGGATGGCGCCATTGAGCAGTGCATCAAAGTGCTCGCGGTCAGCCTTGTTGAAGCCTTGGGCGTCGTGCAGGTGGGCCTGGATCGCATCAGTATCGTTGCGGTTCAGCAGCCACTGGTAGAGGCCCTGCAGGGCGAGCTCGCGCGAGCGGCGGCGCGCGCTCTTGGGCGCTGCCTTGGGCTCGGTCTTGGCGACGGGCTTGGTGCCGGCGTCGTCCGCCGGCTTGCCGGCGGGGTTGCTGCTCTCGGGCGCGTCACTCATCGTCGTCCTCGTCTTCATCCGCTTCCTGGCTGCGCAGCGAATCCAGCGCGGAGACCAGGTTGGCCATTTCCACCGCGGCGCGGGCGCAGTCGCGGCCCTTCTCGCGGGTGCGGGCATGGGCCTGGGCGTCGGTGTCGACGGTCAGGATGCCGTTGGCGATGGGCACATTGAAGTCCAGGCCGACACGGCTGATGCCGGCGCCCGATTCATTCGAGACCAGCTCGAAGTGATAGGTCTCGCCGCGCACGACCGCGCCCAGCGCGACCAGCGCATCGAACTGGCCGCTTTCAGCCATTTTTTGCAATGCCAGCGGCACTTCGAGCGCGCCCGGCACGGTCACCACCAGGGTGTCCTCGCCTTCGATGCCCAGCTTTTCCAGCTCGGCGACGCAGGCTTCAAGCAGCTCGGCGCAAACCGGCTCGTTGAAGCGCGCTTGCACGATGCCGATGCGCAGGCCTTCACCTTCGAGGTTGCTGGGGTAGAAACCGTGATCCATCTTTATTCTCCTGGGTTCGGGTGGCGGCCAGCGACAGGTTCGCGGCTGCCGTGTATCCGGTAGTTCAGTTAGCCTGGCCGCCGCTCATGGGCTGGTAGCCAGTCACTTCAAGGTCATAGCCGGTCATGCTCGGCATTTTCAGCGGAGATGCCAGCACGCGCATCTTGCCCACGCCGAGATCCTTGAGGATCTGGGCGCCGGTGCCGTAGGTGCGCAAGTCCGGCTTCACGCGCGGGCGGTTTTGCGGCGCGTCGAGCGCCGAGAACTGCGTGAACAGCTGTTCGGCCGTGTCGCCGCAGTTCAGCAACACCATCACGCCATGCTCGGACTGCGCAATGGCTTCGAGCGCGGCGGGCACGCTCCAGGAGTGCGTGGTACGCGACACTTCCAGCAGGTCCAGCGTGGAAAGCGGCTCGTGCACGCGCACCAGCGTTTCACGATCGGCCTGGGGATTGCCCTTGACCAGCGCCAGGTGGGCGCGGCCGCTCGGCTTGTCGCGATAGATGATGCTGTGGAACGTGCCGTACGGCGTTTGCATGGTGCGCTCGCCGGCGCGCTCGATGATGCTCTCGGTGCGGCTGCGGTAGTGGATCAGGTCGGCAATGGTGCCGATCTTGATGTGATGCTCTTGCGCGAACTCGATCAGGTCCGGCAGGCGCGCCATGGTGCCATCGTCCTTCATGATCTCGCAGATCACGGCGGCCGGCGTCAGGCCAGCCAGGGCGCCCAGGTCGCAACCGGCTTCGGTATGGCCCGCGCGAATCAGCACGCCGCCGGGTTGGGCCGTCAACGGGAAGATATGGCCGGGCTGGACCAGGTCGGCGGCACGGGCATCCTTGGCCACCGCGGCTTGCACGGTGCGGGCGCGGTCGGCCGCCGAGATGCCGGTCGTGACGCCCTCCGCCGCTTCGATTGACACCGTGAAGTTGGTGCCGTGCACCGTGCCGTTGCGGCTGACCATGGGCTGCAGCTCGAGCTGGCGGCAGCGTTCGGCGGTCAGTGTCAGGCAGATGAGGCCACGGCCGTACTTGGCCATGAAGTTGATCGCCTCCGGTGTGACGAAATCGGCAGCCAGGACCAGGTCGCCCTCGTTCTCGCGGTCTTCCTCGTCAACCAGGATGACCATGCGGCCGGCACGGATTTCGGCAATGATTTCTTCTGTACGGGCGATTGTCATGGCTTGCAGGCTGGGAAGCTGGCTGAAGTTTGGGCTGGAATTCTGGCTGAATTTCGGGCGGGATGGCTTGCTGGCCGGCTGCCGGTGCAATCTGGCGGATACCCGCTTTGACGCACTTTTGCGCGCTTTTGCGGTATACCGGCTGGCTGCGGCAGCGGTCTGGCCCAATATTGTACGTCAACCGGGCGCCGCAGGGCGCGCGGCGCCTGCCGGGCCAATGCCGAAGGCCCTCCGTGTGACGGTGGGCGGCGGCAAGTCAGGTGGCCTTGCCAGGCGGCGGGGTGCTGAAAGGACGCGTGTCAGGCGGGTTTCGGGGCGCTCAACATGCGCTCCACGTACCGCGCGATTATATCGAATCGGCCGGGACAGCCTTAGCTGGCAAGGGCTCTGCTTCAAGGCAAGCGAGGTATACCGTCAAAAATACCGTCATGCGTCGTATGCTGCAGCGAGCCGTCAGTAGGCAGCGATAGACAGTTGCTCCAAAAGGTTGTCCCCAACCGCGCCTTCCCGTCCTAGCCATCACTGGCGAAACCGCGCACTAGATTGAGTCCGATGGAAGGAGAGGAAGGGTGCAGCCATCGGTCGATCCAGAGGCCCGTTTTTTTCTGGCGCGTATGCTCAAAGTTATTTTGTGGTTGATTGGTCACTAATGCCGATGCTACGCTGCTGAATCGACCGAATTCCGTTAGCCGTAGCGCCATTTGGTCGTCACTCGCGCTGCAGTGCCCGCCTGTGCGAATCAGCAGAACCAGCTTGCTGGATTTCGTCTCCCGCTTTTCCCCAGCACCAACCACAAACCGTCTGATGCCGCCAGGCAGGCGTTGCTGCGCGCTTCTTCATATCATCTTCGAGGAGTGCCCCATGGTCACCATTCCGACTACCGTAACCTCATCCCCCGAGGGGTTTCAACCCGCGTTCAATCGAGTCCAGCAGGAGGGGGATTTCGATGATGCCTTCACCTGCATCGCCACGATCACCGGCAAGACCCTGGCAGACATCCGCAAGTTGGCTATCGACAAGTTCCGTCATCCCGCCCATGGCCCGTACTGGGTTTATGCTGAAATGATCACATCGCTGCTTGCTCACTATGGACTGGTGGCGACGGTGTACAAGGAGGCGGAGACCGTCGCCGATCTGCCAGACCTCGCGCTAGCTATGGTCGACTATGACCCGGAGACGGAAATCGGCAGACACACCGTCTTTCACAGAGCGAAGGCCAGCCACGCGCCCAAGACGGTAATTGAGTACATGATCGACACCGCTTACTGGGTCGATACGGCACAGCAAGTGCGGACTGACTTCACGGGCTTTCAGCCCGCCTGGTATATCGGCGTTCACGCCATGAGCAAGCTGGCCGCTAGCGGGAAGTGAAAACTGGGTAGCACCCCGCGTTTCTCTTCAGCTTTTCACTGCCAGCCATGCCGACGGCACGTTGTTCAAGGTGTTCACAGTGACGGCGTGATCACCACGCTGCTCAGGGGGCACGGTTCACGGAGAACTATGACCAGCTACTAAGCTAAGGAAACGCGGGTTAAAGCGCTGCCTCTACCGGGAACGGGCGGGCTCGGTATGCTAAGCGCGGCGGTTTGCCGGAGTACGCTCTCTCGGACCACTTACTTTTGTCCGCACAGTTCGGCACCTGCCGTCGATCAGCCACTGTCGGCAACTTTCATTTGATTTCCGGCCGCTCTGTCCCGTTTCGCCTTGAGGCCGCAGAGTGACAACGAGTGCCCAGGGCTCTATGGGTCAACAGAAACGGAGCGTGACGCTGCCGCCGCAGGGGATGGTCGTTCGAGTCGGAAGCACATCAAGCAGCACTGTACGCTCATGCGGCCAAGCTGGTGACGTAACAGGGTGAAGCGCATCTGGCGCCGTGAGGGGATCGAGGTGCCAAAGAAACAACGCCCGTAGGCTCAATATCCTATGTTTGACAGCAGATATTGCGCCTCCAGGCGATACAACAGGCAGCGGGGGGTGCCGAACGGCTGCGAAGAGAATCGTTTAAAGTAGAAGCAGTCGGTACTGCGGTGTACGCTACAGTCAGAACGCGCGATATCCGCCCTCAAAAAAGGTGCTTGCGACTCTTCGCAGACGACTCGTGAGACAGGGAAGCCCCGCGTCTCAGATTTCCCCGACGGGCTTCGGCTTGTCGGAAGCCGAGGTCGGGAGCGCAGCGATCTTACCGGCCTTAGCCAGTTTCACCAGGCCCTCGCCAATTTTGGCGGTATTGGCGGCCTGAGCGCTGACTGACGACGCCACATCCTTCAGTGCGCCCAGACGAGGCAAGAGCGTCGGATTCGCCGCCACGCCCGAAACGAGGGCTGTGCTGCCTTCCGCCAGTTGCTTGTCCTTCAGCACGCCAAGCATGAAGGTAAACGCCGCATTGCCGAACGATGCCAGCTGCGCCTTGTTCAGGGTCTTAAGCTTCTCTTGCACTTCCTTGCTGGCGAGCGACTTTTGCAGCACGGTGGCTTCGTCATCGCGAATCTTGTTCAGCGCTGCGGCCTTTTCGCTGGGATCGGCGATGCTGTTGGCGGTAGCCAGATTGGCTTCGTGCGCCGCGGCATCTTCCTTGCTCGCCACAGCCTTGAAGATGTGACGGGAAGCCGTGCCAATCATCTGGTCGGCGTCCTGCGCGGTCTGGATGAACGCATCGATATCTCCAGCGGACACCGTGCTGGCTGACGCGCCGCCGCCCACACCTGGAATTGCAGAGGTCAGGTTGCCGAGGCCAAAGGCCATGGCTTGCGGCGCAGACATAGCCAGCAGGCCGGCCAGCATGGCGCCAAGGAGTGCGGATGTTTTCTTCACAGCGATTTTTCCTTAGTTAGGGTTCAACAATTGCTTCATGACACCATCGAGACTGGCTCGTGTGTCCTTGTCCAGCTCGATACTTTGCAAAGCGCCAACGTTCGCGGCATCCGTCACAGTCGGATAGCCGCTCGTTGCAAAGCCATGCTCCAGAATGGCCTGGCCCGATACGCTGCCAGACGACTTCTGCCGGTAGGCCAGGCGGATGCTGTAGCCCTGCGTACACATGCCGTCATCACATCTCTTGGCTTTCGGATCGATGCGATACAACGCCTCCAGGCATCGGTCATAAGTGCCAGGACGCAACTCGAGGTCCTTGGCAAAGCCGGACTGGCCGCCAACCTTGTCCTTGACCAGATCCGCAAGGCCCGGATTGATCATGACGATCGGCGCACGCGCAGCGCCGGCATAGGCCAGCAGATTGAAGCGCTCAAGCGCGACTGAGCCCACCTGGCTCTTCTCCGTCGGGCAGTACGCAATGCGCTGACCTCCCGCGCCTGCCTTGGCCACGCTCTCGATCAGGACCACATCGCCGCTGCCTGGTCTGGGAGGCTTGCCGGCAACAGGAAGGATCGGCGCTGCAATGACCCCCGCCCCATCACGGCTGACGACGTTTGCGTCCCAGGTCGGAACCAGGGCATCCTCGGCAAGGCTGCCGGGCCTGCCTGCATTGTGATAGACACGAATGGTCTCGCCGATCTGCAAGTTCATGCCGGGGTCGTCGATCTGGAAGGTATCTGACGACGCAGCGCTCACTTTTAGCGCGAGCGGCTTGAACTTGATCTCCTTGCTGAACTGGTCGGCCAGGTCATTCAAGGCATTCTTCAGCACCACCTCGCGGCGGTCCGCGGCGTTGAATCCGGAGTTGTTCGTCACCGTGTCATCGATACGCTGATTCACATCGGCCGCATAAAGCACGCGCCCGTCGCGCGACAACAACTCCGCGAAGGCCCAGGCCTGGTAGCTTTGCTGGGTCTTGTAGCTCAGGTTGGTCGGCAGCGCATAGTGCTTGGCGGGTGGCACCACCAGCCGGATAAAGTAGTCCGGCAGCGCCCGATTGCCGCTGACTTCGTGCCCGATCTTCGTATTGCTGTCGATCGATGCCTGGACCTGGCTAAAGTTGGCATTGAGCGGTAAGGTGGCGAATGGAGCGCTGCTGCCCAGTTTATCGGTGAACAACTGCGTGCTAACCGCGTATGACAGATCCGGATTGCCGTCGCTGACCAGGGCCAGGACGCGCGGCTTCTTTACGTCGGACAGCGCCATGGTGCTGGCGCGACTGAAGATGGCGCCATCCTTCGGTGCACCCAGCACGGGCACGGCCACCGCATAGCTCTGACCCGCATGCTCGACGCGGATCTCTGACTCGCCGTCGTTCATTACATCGCCCTTGCCGATGCCTGCCTGATAGCCTTTGTCCAGGATCACAAAGCCACGCCACGTGTCGGCTACCCTGGTCTCAACCACATACGGATTAAACTGTTTGGCCGCGGCCGTCAGTGTGCTGTCCAGCAGTGCGGCGAAACCCGACCGGTACGCAGCCGCCACCTTTGAATCGATGGCCGCCGGTCCCTGTGCGCGTGCCACCGTAAGCACGTCATAACGCGTCTGGCTAAAGGACTGCAATACCTCGCCAGTCATCGGGTTGCTAAAATAGACGCTCAGCGTGATTGGCAAGTAGATATCTGCGGTGCCGTCGGTCTTGTCGATCTGATAGCGGGAGACACGCGTTACCTGCACGGATAACGCAAGCGTGCGCAACCGATTTTTGCTGTCCAGGTTCTGCGTGAGATCCTTGAAATACGCTTGCGCCCGTTGTTGCAGCAGCGGGATCGCCTGCTTCACGTCGAGCGCGGCCCGGAATGCCGGATCAATCTTGCTGCTGCCCGCGACCGGCGTCCCGGTCGCGCTCGATGCGGCATCGTCGAAAAAGATGCCGGGGACGACGTAGAGGCTCACTGGTGCCGCAGCACCGGCCTGCCCTGCCAAAGCCGCCATCGCAACGGCGGCACCGATAGTCAATGCATTCCAGCCCATGTCAGCGTGCCGCCTTGGGCTTGCTGCACCCATTTATGCACAAGGTGATCACGTTGCCGTCCACCATCGAGTCAAGGCTGGCGAACTGCGGATTGTTGCCCAGGACCATCGCGACGGCCTGGTCCAGCGGATCGCTGCCCTTGTAGACCGCAACGACTTCCACCTGGCTCGCCCCGGCCTGGCGCTGTGTTGCCTTGTCCAGGCCCGGCACCGTCTTCAATGCCTGGTTGAAGGCCGTGCGGCTCATCAGCGAGAGATTGCCGCCGGTCAGGCGGATGACATATTCCGCGCCGTACATAGTGCGCTTCTTCGCAAACTCCTGAATGCGCTTGCCCACCTGGTTGCCAAGGCTACTTGCCAGCTTGACGGCCAGCTTGGCCCGGCAATCGTCCGACGAGGCGCCGATGGCGGCTTCCGATTGCGTGGCCGAGCCGATGTCCTCACCGGTCTTGGTCGAAAAAGTCTTGGTGCTTGCCACGCCGGTACACGCCGGCTGGCCGGAATTCTTGTCGGTCCCCAGGTCGTAAATGACCGAGGAACCGATCATCAGGTAATCCGCGGTCGCTTCCTGTCGCGCAAAGTCCACGTACTTGGCCAGCTCTGCGCCGTTTTCCAGCTGGTCCAGCGTAATGGCGCGATTGCCGAAGTATTTGCTCTTGAAGATCGCATTGTCCAGGACCTTGATGTCCAGGTCGCCAAGCTGCCCCTTAAGCTCGTTGTACGTGTAGTTCTTTTTGTCCGGGCCCGTATTTTGCGGCTGGTATTTGACCAGTTTCCTGAAGTACGTGTTGTTATGGTCTTCCGCGTTGACGCTGTGCGCGTAGGCGGATTGCGACGACGACGCTGCAGCCACGTTACTGCTGCTGGCCGCGGCGACCTGCCGCGAGGCGGCACCGGCCGCCTGATGGCTGCTGGCGCTTGCCGCGTCAAACCTGCCCGAGTCGCGTCCTGCGACGGCCGCCTGCCCGCCATAGGCGTCGCGCGCAGCGCCAGCGACCTGCGTGTCGCGCGCGGCGCTGACACGGCCTGCCGACGAATCCTTCACGGCAAAAGCCGCCTGCTCCTTGGACGCATAGGCGGCCTTGCTGCTGGCAGCATAGGCCGACTTATTCGAGCTGGCGGCTGCTTCCTTCTCATTGTAGTGCGCCCCTTCCTCGTGCCGGAACTCGGTCAGTTCCTCGAGTGGCGCTCGCAGATTCGTCGGCGTCGTAAAAAACTCATCCATCATGACCAGGATGGGCTGGCTGCGCGTGGCGGTGGTATTCATTGCCAGGCCAAGGTCGCTGATCTGTGTGCGCAGGGCCTTGTCGTCCATGCGCAGCGTGATGCTGACCTGGTACTGGCCGTCGGCTGAGCTTGGCGTAGGGCTATAGAAGGATTCCTCACCAACCTGAACCACTAGGTCATCCAGCCTCGCCTGCACTTCGGAATTCTTGCTCGTGCCGGCACCGACGACCTTGTCTAGCGCTGCAAGGACGGCATTGCGCTTGGCTTGGCGCAGCGCCGAGGTCCGCACAGAATTCAGGTCATCCGAGATCTTGGCCGTACCGACGCCGCGGGATTCGATATCCATCGCGTGTGCAGTTGGCAGCACAACCATGGCCGTAATGGCTGCGGACAGTAGCTTCTTATTGAAGACGTTCATATTTTGATCTATTTAGAATTGGGTAGCGTGACCGAGACATCGCCAGCGCGCACCACGGTACCCGTCGATGTTTCGTCAATGGAGGCTTCGCCGGCTTGTGCGGTCGTCTTCAGCAGGCCGAAACGCTGTAGCAGTACCCGATACTCGCTCGACGAACGCAGCGGCTCCAGGTAATTGCTGGCGTCGAGTCGCGCGGGATCACGCATGCCTTTGCTGAGCGCGTTCTCCAGCGCAGCTAGGGCGGCTAGCCGGTTGCCAGAGGCGGCCTTGGCCTCCGAGGCGATCAGCCAGGCATCCGCGTTTTCGGGATTCGCCGCCGTAAGCTGATCTGCCAGAGTGGCGGCTTGGCCGAAGTTCTTTTGATTGAGAGCGGTTTGAACTTTCTCGATCGTCACCGCAGCAGCACTGGCTTTAGCAGTATCTGCTTCCTTCTCTGTGAAATTGCAGCCAGAGATCAGCAGCACGCCCGTCAGCATTGCCAACGGCAACTGCTTGTTGAAAAGCTTCATTGTTAGTCTCGTCTTGAGCGAATTGATGTTCAATTCTTTGGTCGCGACACCCACTTTGTGCGGAAATTGGGAACAACTTCACCCGAACCGACGCAGCTTCTGCCTCCGGCCCCAGGTCTTGCACGCTTCTTATCGGCAGTTGCGGGCGTTCCTTTAGCGACTAATGGAAACTTGATTGCAAGTGGAGACCCGTTCCAGCAGAGCAGGAGGCGCATATATGCAGTCGACCACGGTGCATCGAGGATGCTTGTGCGCTTGGCACGCGCAACAGGCGCTCATTCCTGCGGGCAGGAACAGGCTTCCCATCGGCATAAGGGGAGGGGGCTGTCACGTGCCCCATCGTTCCGTCGAATCTCATCAGGCGATGTGCAAATCGGATGCGTACCAAACTCGCAGGCAAAGCAAGAGACGAGTAACGCCTGTATCGTACTTTCAATGAAGTAACGAAGTCGTCGCGATCCCAGGGGGCAGATATCATCTCAGCGGGGCTACAGTGGGGCCGGCATCAAAGGAAGTAACTTGCCTAGAAGATGATACTTTTTTAGTCGATTAACTAGGAAATTCTATACCCCGCTTGAGAGGGATTCACCTGGGCGTAGCGCAATGGGAAGGGAAGCCGCAGCCTCGCGGCAACAGAATTGTCGAACCGCTTTGCGCCATAGGTGGATTTGCTCATGGTTGCCAAAGTTGCACGATGCTTGCTCCAATATCGGCCCTGGCGTAGCCTGTTGATGTGGCGCATTTTGCGCCATGCCGCGAACGACTACCGTCGCCGCAAACCTTTTTTTCCCCACAAAAGCCAAGGCTCCCTGCCTTGGCTTTTGTGCTTTCCGGGGCTCGGATAGCGGTGCGCCTTTACCTTCAGGAGGTCTTTCATGTCCCACTCAAATAGTAGCCACAACGTGCAACCACTCCGCCGCGCTATGAGGCAGCGCCCTTTGTTCCCGCTGGGGCAGATCGTTGCCACGCGAGGGGCGCTGGGTCATCTCGACTGCCACGGTGTCAACGCCGCCCCGTTACTAGCGCGTCATGTGCACGGCGACTGGGGCTTGGTGCCAATCGAGGATGCGCAGGCGAACCGGTTTGCCGTCGACAACGGCCTACGCATTCTCTCCGCTTACGAAGTTGCGGGAGAACGAATATGGATCATCACCGAAGCTGACCGGAGCGCGACGACGCTGCTGCTGCCGGAGGAGTACTGAACCATGGCCGCGCAGATTTCCATCACCCTTTCGCCGCTTTCAACGAGAACCACCAAGCGGCCGTTGCATGACCTGTTCTTGGCGCTGCCTTTGCTCCCTGTTACCGAGTCCCGCAAAGTCGACTATGCGGCCGCCGACCCGCAAGCTCTTTTGCGGATCGCGGCGTGCGCTGAGGCGGCCATGCAGACCATCCACTTTGCCCACGCCGCGCCGCAGATCGAGACCAATGATATATCGGGCGGCCCAGTAGCGGCTGTCGGCTGGCTAATGGCCGATCTCGGCGAGTTCATTGCGTTCGCACAAGAGCTGGCAATGGCCTGCCGAGCGCATACGGCAGATTACGTACCCTCCGATACCTCGCCCCCACCTACCCCCAGCAGCTGAGCGCAGTTTGCTCGTACTCCAGCACGCGGCAACCTCGCCGCACTTCCAGTTTTCGCTGATTAGCGAAAAGGCTCACTTCACACTACCAAAAAAGCCATGAAAAATGACACCAAATTCGGTGGGACGACACTCGCCCATGAGCGGCTCACGCCAGCCCAGTCAAACCACCCTACACGACACCAAAACCTGTCGGTCGATGGGTATGTGGCGGCGGCCCGCTCGGCGGCGACCCAGCGCGGCTATGCCGCAGACCTTCGACATTTCACAAGCAAGGGCGGCAGGATTCCGGCAACGCCGCAGGATCTCGCAGCTTACCTGGCCGAGTTGGCTGCAACTTTGGCTGTTGCCACCATAGAGCGGCGGCTTATCGCCATCCACCGCGCGCATGTAGACAAGGGGCTGGAGTCTCCGGCGCGGGGTGCATTGGTGAAACAAACCATGGCGGGAATCCGGCGAACCCTGGGGACACGGCAACGCCAAGCCAAGGCGCTCGTCAAGGATGACCTTCTTGAAATGCTGGTGATGGTGGATCAGCGCAAGCCGATGCAGGCAGCGCGCGACCGCGCGCTGCTGCTGGTGGGCTTTGCAGGGGCCTTTCGGCGCTCCGAGTTGGTTGCGATTCGCTGCGAAGACATCAGCGATCATACCAACGGCCTGGAAATCCTGATTCGGCGCTCGAAAACGGACCAGGCCGGTGCGGGGCGCACCGTGTTTATCCCGCACGCGAGAGGTACGCGGTGTCCGGTCAAGGCGCTGCGGCAGTGGTTGGAATTGGCAGGGATTGCTTCAGGCTGGGTATTCCGCGCCGTGAACCGACACGATGCTGTGGGTCGTACAGCCCTGTCTGCGCAGTCGGTTGCGCTGATCGTAAAGGCTTCGACAAGACGGGTAGGCGGCGATCCGTCTGCCGTCTCGGGACACAGCTTGCGAGCAGGATACGTGACGACGGCAGTCGAAGCCGGATTGCAGCCTCACCAGATCAAAGAGCAAACGGGACACCGCTCGGATGCAATGTTGGCTCGCTACATCCGGCCGGTTGCAAGAAGAAAGATTCCGAGTTTGCTTTGACGCCGGTTATCGCCGACGCTCGCAATCCCCTAAACACTAGCGCACAGGCCCAGCTAAATTTCAATCGCCGAAATATCATTCCGCGACCATGTGATTCAATCGAATCAGGCAAGAAGCTCTTGGACGCGGCTCATATACCACACGTGGGGCGTGGATAAGTCGAGCTCGTGATGCGTCACTGCTCGACTGGGCAGTGTAACTTCCCATATGTATCGCTTATGTCCTGCGGGAAAGTTCCAATAATCACCCGGATCCGGCGAGGTTTCCAATACAAAAAAGGCCTCCTTGTTGCGGCCAAACTGTTTGCTTGGCTTGAAACTTGTGTTACACGTAAGAAGCACATAGGGAATGCACTCATGAGGCATTCCTTTCAGCGACCAGATCCTTTCTCTACGCGCGGTTTCCAGAAGTTCATGCATCTCTTTCCACGTTAGTCCAGCAACAAACTTCTTCATCTTCAAATATATTCCTTCGATATTGGCCAGCGTATATGATTTTGCGTCCGACTCTACGTTAGGGTCATGCGGCAACGTGCGAAAGCCGCTATATGGGATGTGATTCCTCGCAACTGTCGGGCAACCGGAGTTCGGCTCGTGTGCAAAATGTGTTTGTCGCTGGGATTTGTCGGCTTTTACCTTCATCGTTTGGCGACAGATTCGACAGCACCCGTTGGTGTCTGGGTCGTAAGTAATCACCCACTGATCAATGTGGATCAGCGTTCGAGTGGGATCGGATGGATGGTATGCGTATATATTCATGGTGAATATCAGAAGATATCAGAATTGTGTGCCAGTATTGGATCAGAGCCCCATAGACCTGGAGTAATTCCTCTGTACTAACGGATCTGCAACCATATTTCTTTAGTATGCGGGGCATGCACATTGCGGGGGTGAACCCGTACTTGGGCATCCTGCATCCCTGCATCACTTCGCAAGCTCAAGCGAGAAGTTCGTGATAGAGTTTCGGGCGGTCATCGGCCGCCAGTCTCGTTGTTGGCGTCCGCCACACTCCCGAAAGTGGGGTCAGCCAGGGATTCTTAATGGTATCGAGTGCAAGGTAATTAAAAAAGATGACAATATCAATTGCATGGATTCGCAGGGTAAATGAAAGTGAAGAATTGGTATTTGCCAGCGATAGCCGACTATCCTTTGGCTGTAGATGGGATTGCAGCCCCAAAATAATGGCGTTGCCAAGAGGGGATGCGGTCATGAGCTTTGCGGGCAATACGATGTATGCATATCCAGTCATGATTCAGGCGGTTTCTGCCGTTGCTCAACACCAGAAGCTAATGAGTAGGGGGATGAATCTGGATGAACTGAAAGGCCATCTGCTTCGCATGCTAAATGGCATGGTAGACCTGATTCACGATCTGCCGCATGGATGCGAAGCTGAGCCTGATGCGGATTTCTTATTCGGAGGATGGTCATGGAAGGCAAACCAATTCAAGATATGGAAACTTCATTTTGATGGGTCCAAGAAAATGTTTGATTTCAGGCCAACTACTCCACAGAGGGATTGGGGCGGCAAGGTGCTTGCATTTGCCGGGGACTATCGTAGCGAGTTTATGAGGCGACTTACTGATCTTCAGAAGGCTCGCGGAGTGGTCGGAAACGTGGGGTTCGATATGGAGCCGTTCGAGGTACTACGGGATATGCTGCGCGATCCATCGTTTGATGCCATTGGTGGGGCACCGCAGATGGTGAAAGTCTATAAGTATTCGGCAACACGCCCGTACGCTGTTATTTGGCCAAACGGCGATTTCAAATCCGTTAATCTTTTGGGGCGACCGCTTCTTGAGTATGAGCAATCCGACTACCTAGTGCTTGATCCTGACAGTCTCGAAACAATCAAACATGTGGATCTCGAATCAGGTGTTCTCAGGGGATTCCCTTCCGAGGCGAGCAAATAACTAATGTTTCGGGGGGCGTGGCGCCATTTGGTAGGCCTCCAACTGAAGATCCTCAAACAATCTGTGGCATAGACGCGGTGAACTTAATGGTGCCCTTGAATCATGAATTCAAGTAAATTCTATAATCTTGTCGGCGAATTCTGTGTTCAGTTTGAAGAGATTTGCTTCTTAATGGAAGAGTGCGCAATGGGCATCTTGGAGAAAGAAGGTCTTCAAAATCGCTCAATGCGCAAGATAGTACTGGCAGGTCTTACGGCTGAGCCCCTGCAAAGAATGCTTCGCGCCCTTTTGATTGAATATTTCAATCACGAGGAGTTTAATGAAATGCTTCGTCAAATTTTTTCTGAATTTGAACGTCTAACGAGCACGCGCAATAGTATCATTCACGGAAAATGGATTCCTCCCATCGATGATGAGATGTGGCAGACCGCGGACAAGACTGTGCTTAGTCGCAAGCTGAAGACAAGCAAGCGGGGGGAAGATTCTGAGTACCTAAAGTATTCGGAGGCGGATTTCAAGAAAGACATTGAATCCTGCAACAGGATGCAAAAGGCAATAAAGAGAATCGACTTTCTATGCACCCATCCAGACAAGATTTTTGAGTGTTTTGATATTTCCGGCGGGAAGCTGCAAATCCTGGATTAGTCGTCGCCTGGGTGGCCGGTAGGATAACTGGGCGGAGCCAGTCGAAATTCTACCGGCATATTGTTATCCCGCAGACGCGACAATAATGAACGAGGAGGTGGTAATTTCTTTCCCTTCGATTGCAGCTTCATTGGCCGAAAACGCAAGCTCACGCAAACACACCATTATCGATAGTCAACAGCCATGAAAAATGACACAAAAAACGGAGGGCCGATGCTTGCCCATGCCACCGTAGGGCTCGTCAAGTTCCGCCGCGCCCTCAAACGGTATGGGTTGATGGCTATGCGACGGCAGGGTCAGCGTTGAGCAGGCGTGCAGAGGTGAGCATGCTGGGGCGTCTACATTGTCCCAGTCGCAGAGCGTCCGAGGGCATCAAGCACCTTCCGGCCTAACTGTCGCGTATTGATGGGTTTTCCGGGGCCCCGCTCCAGCGGGATATTGAGGCCATACTGCGTGTTGATCTTGCGCAACAGCGGGTGTGCGGCAAGCTCCTGTTCCGTCTCGGCATCGAACAATTTGACTGCGTCAGATGAATATCTGACGATAACAAATCGCCCCCCATCAACACTGATTTCCCGTTGCACGATCACCGAGTCCGCATCTGTGCCGGTTCGCGACCGCACAAGCGTCGGAGGTTGTATCACACGCTCTAGGAACTGGACGAAGGCTTTTAGCGTGTGTCGCGTGTAGTCGCCAATGGGCTCTATTTCGGCCAATGCCTCACGACGAAGTAGCTCGCGAATCAGATCAACGATAGTGCGCGAAGTAGTCGACTCGGTCGCGCTGCGCCATCTGAGCCATGCCTTTTTATGCTCGCTCGTCTTATCTAGTTGCAAGCTGTCAAACTCTACTGTCATGGTCCGCGCATCGCCGGGTGGCGTCAGAAAGACTGCAGTGACAGGACAGGGAGCCTCATCGCCCAGCGTTAGAAGAACGCAATCAAACTGGTCCTTCAGTTGTTCCGTCTGCGCCGCCCCAGCCTTGATTTTGTTTTCAATGATTAGGTGGTGGAGCTTCCTCTGCGCGGTTGCGTCATCAAACACCTGAACGTCGATATCGACGGTCCGTGGAACAGCTCCATCATATCGAACCTCCAGACCTACCTGAACGGTGATCTGCCGTTTGACCAATACCGCTTGAAACCGCTCTTCCTCCCGGCATTCTCTTGCGATTTCCACTAGAAAGGTCCGAAGAAAAATGTCGCCAAATCCGTGCGCCGCTTGCGGCGTCAAAAGGAACGCGAGAAACGCACTCAGATTCGTTTCCGTCAGACGACCTCGGCCTTCCGATAACGCATAAAAGATATTCATCCGTAGAAGCTTTCTTTGAAATATCTGGATTATGCCTGGTGGCATGCAATCGTGTGCCGCAGCCGACACAACAAACGTGATTTGCGCGCGGGTCCGTTGTTGGGGCGAAGCTGGTTCAAACGGGCCCACGGACGAGCGGCCGTAGCAGGCGGTTTCGGCCGCGCGCGACCGGGAGCTGCTGGTGGTGGGCTTTGCCGGAGCCTTCCGGCGCTCCGAGCTGGTGGCTATCCGCTGCGAGGACATTACCGAGCATGCGAACGGCTTGGAAATCCTGATTCGGCGCTCGAAAACGGACCAGGCCGGCGCGGGGCGCACCGTGTTTATCCCGGGCGCGAAAGGCGCGCGGTGCCCGGTCAAGGCGCTCCGCCAGTGGCTAGCGTTGGCGGGGATCGAGGCGGCCAGGGTATTCCGCGCCGTCACCTATGAAACCACCGGCGCGTTTGTCCATGAGTTGTTTATCGCCGTAAGGAGCGCGTTGCGGTTCTCCGAATCCTCAATTCGGCTGATCATGAATGCCGTTCTTCCTGCTCCATTGATCGAAGCCCCAATATGAACGCAAGAGCTATGATCGATGACGACAAAGCGGTCATGAAAGTCTTTGGCTCGTCGGACCTCAAAGCTCCAGCCTGAATATTGTGCTTCGAACGCTCTAGCTTCTGAAGCAGCTGCGACCGCGTACTGGTGACATAGTATTTTGACGCTCAATGGTTGAGCTGACCGTGCGGCGAGATGCTGAAACAGCGTCTGATCGCAGTAGCCATCGACAATCATCAGTTCGCTCTTGGCCTCTCCGAACATGCCACGAAGCACGACAAAGGCGTCCCATTGAGAGCCTTTGGGGAAGAAAATCTCCCGAAGGGCCTGTTCCGCAGCAACAAGTTGGCCATTTCGGATATCCCAGCCAATGCGTTGAAGCGAGGATGATGCCTCGGCAAGTAAATCCGGGAACTTTGCGAGCGCAGCGGCAAGTCCGTTCGCCGCACTGAGGGCCTCCGAGTCATTAAGTAGATCGTAAGCGGCGATGATCCTTGGCTGAAGGGCGCGCACTCGCGTCTTGTGCGAATACGCCTCCTGCTCGGACAGCGACTGATCAAAGCGGAGTCCTGTCGCCGACACCAATTCAAGCAGTTGCTCGCTGTCCTTGTGTGCCGCGACCATTCCAACTATGACCCGAAATGGGTCGAGTTCATTTTTCGTCACGAGTTGTCCTTACGAGATTTTACTGAACGGAATTCCGCACTTCTGGATAGGAACTCTCCACTATAGCCCGCAGGCGCAGACTGGCAACGCCTCCGCCTTATCGCCGCTGTCACGCTCCTCGAACTCCCGTGGGCTCTAGGCTCGAATCTCAGCAGGTTGATACACGGGGTATATCAATGTGCGAGCCATTCCACCATGCCGGCCAAACTGAACTGCTGGGGCAACAGCATTGGCTTTCGCCGGCCGCAATACGTCGTAGAGCGAACCGGTCTTGCCGCCGGCGACTACCTATACATCCGCCTGCCGAACTCCGGCGAGATCACGATTCGTCCGGTCAAGACAGGCAACGTACAGGCTGCCACGGTTACCACTCTAGCTGAGGCGCGACCGTCAGCAGCTGATGCTCATGGGAAACAACATTGTACTCAGGGGGATGTCCCCTTGGGCTATATCGTCAGGGCCGTTAAGCGCGTGACGGATAACGTGATGCCATAGAGAACCGTGTGCCGGGCGCACTGTCTTATACATCTCGAGTGAGCCAAAAATCTTCGGCTCGACGCTCGATTTCATCGCGAGCTTCTTTTGTCGGTGCCAAGGGCACACAAGCCAGATATTGATCTTCTGACTTGTATGCTTCTCGCCACGCAATCTGGTTGTATATTGCGCGGGAAAACATGCGGGCGCGCATTCCCCACGTGTCATCCGGGCCGAAGGAAGGCTTGGCTGTCTCGGGCCGTGACGCATAGCAGTGCCGAACAAGTGCAATTCCCGCATCGAGATCCCCTTGGCGGAAATCCTTGATCAATTTCTCCTCTTGCTTTGTGCTCAGCCTCCAGTCGAGACCAGCCCATTTGAGCGGCGCCCCGTCTTTCCAATTGCCGTTCTCGAATACTGATAGCGCTGTGCCGTCTTCCCGTCGGGCGAGATAACTACCGTCTCTGCCGGGGAGATCCTTTCCAGAGAACCACACTACTTGGAACGTCTGTCGCTTAGACGGCCGCACGGTTGAGAGCAGACGTGCGGGAGGTGGCTCAACTCGAGCGTCGCCGGGCGAGGGCGGCCATTCTGTATGCCAGTTGTCGACGCAGATGTCTTTGGTTTCTGCTAGGTCAGCATCCTTCCCTGCGTGGCTATTTCCGGCCTCAAGGTCAAAGTAGGCACGGAGCATCTCTCGCTCCGATTCCGCGACAAATAGGGCAACCGCAGGCGCAGCATCTGTGCCAGTTGAGGCTTCAATGGTTGAGTATCCAAGGGCTGCCAGTTTTGCCTTAAACTCGCAGATGATCGCGTTGAGAGCTTGCATGCCAAATGGAGTTCGACATTAGGAAAGGCGAGTCAGCCAGGCGAAACTGAGCCAGCGAGGCGGCTCCGTACGGACCTGACCATGCCGAAGCTTTCGACGATCAGAACTCGCGACAACTAGAGGATATCACTGGGTGCGACTACGGCACAGATTTTCTACTCTGGTGTTCAAGGGACGACCCGCCTGAAGCTGATGATGGTGGTAGACGGGTGAGGCGCTACACCGCTACAGTTGACCGTCGTACCAATCCAAGGACCGCGACAGCCGCAACAGGGCTACAGGGGGTAGCGACCGGGGGGGCGGCTGCCTGGGAACCGCTACAGGGCTACAGGATCTGCTCACGTCGGCGCGGACGCCACGATTGTTCGGCCAGGTACTTGGGGTGGCGCGCAGGCCATGCGGGGAGAATCGGTCGCCATAGCCCATTCGCTAGAATGCGACGTTGGGCGTGGAAAGGCTCATTGGCTTGTCGGTGCTGCTGTAGCTGGGGAAAAGGAAGAGAGAGCTGAACGACAGCGGGCGTAACTGGGCGGGTGCTACCAATGCCTGCCGGCTGAGCGGGACGACGTCTGCGTCGCGCATCTTCATGCGTTCCGGCGGGATGGTCCACGTCGCGCGTTGGAGGTCGAATTCCGACCAGCGCGCATGCGCGATCTCTGACTTGCGTACAAATGTGAGCAACATGAGCAAGATGCACAACCTAGTGCTGATCGAGCCAGGATCAGCGTCGAGCCGTTCGACAAAATCATGCACTTCGTCTTCCCGCAACGGCCGGTGACTGACATGGGCTGGGAGATCCGCCCAGCCCTTCAGCAGACGTGCCGGGTTGGCTTGGATCTTGAGCTTGCGCATCCCATGGTCGAATACCTGAATCGCGGTTTGGCGGGCGCGTTCGGCCGTGCGCGCCCCCCGTTGCGCCTTCGCTAGCTCGAGCACGGCGAGGAGAAGGGTCACATCGATAGCATCGAGGGGCAGCTTGCCAACGTGCGGATTGTGTGGCACAGGCTGAGGTGGCGCGCCATTTTGATGTCAGTCGGCAGACAGCATCAAGTTGGGCAAGAAGGTTGGCTCAAGATCCGCAGGCGTGGCGTCGCTGTCCGTTGGGGCGACCAAGCGGCCTGAGCGAAGCTCGAAAAAAAATCGCTGACAAAGGCATTGTGAGCTGGTCCGAAAAGGCGTGATGCGCCAAACGGTCGGTGGACGTTGGTGCTGGTGGCGCGGCTCGTTGAGCGCGAATTCGGACTGTCCTACAGCGCTGTCAACGTTCGGAGCGTCCTTGGAACAATGGGTGTCCGGTGGCGTGGCCCAGGTATGCCCGGGAGCCCGTTAGCTAGCCGGCTAGGTATCAGACGTCAGAAACGGAGGGCGGTCTTCGGGGCTACTATACGGTAGCAGCGCAGTATCTGTATTGGGGAGCCATCTCCACTGTTTTTGGGCGTAGCGGGCGGGGTACTGAGTCGGGCGTGCCAATCGGATGATGGAAGGACGCGGGAGTACATCTGATCGATGTGTTGTGGCTGGTTGCGGCTTACAGCAAGAGCTGCGAATTCGAGCTCTCTCGGCTACTCGCCGCCCAAGGGCGCCAGCGTTGCCTCAGACGGGATGGACCGCTTAGGGAATCGCCTACGAAGTTTGCGAGCCATTTCGCCAACGGCATCGGCTCGATCGATTGCGCAGTGAACAAGGAACGCTGCGGACTGGCGTTCGACGCCCTTGCCATTTAGGGCATTGGCCCATCCCCTTTCGGCGCCGGACACATGGACATGACCTAGCATTCGAGCAAGATTATCAGGGGCGACCTGTCCCAGCAATCTGAGAAAGGTTGTTGCCTTCTGGAACCAACTTGGGTGCTCGTTCGACAGTATTTTTCCCCCATGTACTTCGTGCGGTGACAAGAGGGCATTCACCAACTGTGGCCGCTCGTTAGCAAAGTGCGCAAGAACGCCGACGGCCAGTTCCCAATGGAAATGACCATAATTGCTAAGGGCGATTGTGCCACCTTGCGCCACGTGCGTATATCCTGCTTGAGGCGCGATCAGGGCAAGTCTAGGTGGCAGTTGATCAATGCGATGCAAGTTGCGCTCAATTAGACCGGCCAACTGCGGTCGAGCCGCTGGTGATCCAAAGCAGACGGCCATAAGCACTTCAGCGTCATGGAACAGCCATCGCCAGTCGTCGCCGATGGTGGCCTCGATTTGATCCCAGTCTAATGCGTCGACGGTCGCATGAAACTTCTTCGGCGCCGCTTTATGCAAAAAACTCAGAAGCGCCGCCGCCGACTGGAAATTTCGCTTTGGACAAGCCGAGAGCTTCTGAGCCAATTCCTTTATCGACCAGCAGGATGCCAATTGACGTCCGACAGCGCGCATGCGCTTTGTGGGAGCACGCTTACCGACATAGATGCCAAGCGGATCATAGAGCCGTAGCACATGCCACACTACATCCTCGATCTCGTGAAAGGTATATAGTGGGTCTGCTCGAAGACGATCAGAAGTAGCAGAGATAAATACCTGCGCTAGTTCGAGCCCGAACGCTTCATCCTCCCAGGCGAGAAGCTTGCAGTAGTCACCAAAATAGGAAAGATACTGATTCTCCGGCCAACTGGCCGCCATTCGTATGCATGCGGACTGGTCAATTGCCGCCAAGTACCTCCGCTTCCATGCCTCGGACCTTGCCGCTGCAAAGCCCGAGACCATGCTTGCTATCTCGCAGGCGCGGGCGTGCGAGGAATGTGAGATCGCGTGCCCGATTTTTTCCGGGTCAGCTCTGTCAACTATCGACTGCGCAAGTGCTGGGTCCTGCTGATACACGTGGTTCATGAGACGACCGATGCCATATCCCGCCAAATGTGCCGGATTAGTGATCCAAGCGGCGAGATCATCGATATGATCGTTCAGAGCCGCGCCGGGCCACCTCGGGAGATAGTCGCTCAGCGTAGACAGCAAGAAGGCGGCGTGGCGCTGATCCGGGTCGTTCCAGCATCGTGTTTGCAGCCGATCAAGCCGTGCTGGCTCGATAAGACAAGTCCAGTGACCGCCGCTTCGGGCCAAACGAAGCTCTTGTAGCAAGATGTTCAGTCCTGCGAGCGGCATAGCAGAGTCGTCAAGGACCTGATGGATCAGGGCTCCAACTGCATTGCGGCCTTTGGTGTCTTGTCCTTGCAATATGCGCTCCAACAAGACGGCCGAGAAACGCTGATGTGGACACCGAAGATCATCCCCATTCAAAAGCAGCCGTTCCGAGAGCAGCCATTCAACCGCCTCTTCGATTTCAGTCGAGTCGATCCCGGCTGCACGTAGGACGGGATCGAGGTTCTCCCGCCTGCATCGCGCGTCGCGGGATGCGAGTTGATGAATCGCGGCCGCGGCTAGTACCAGGTCCGTGCCAGCAGCACGTGCGGAGTCGGCCGCCGCTGCCGCTCGACGCCAGCCACCTCCGAGGACGAAGCAAAACTGCCATGGCAGTTCGGCTTTCTCTGCTTCCCGGATGCGCTCATCCAGAGATTCCTCAAGCGGCTTGTCGCCGACCCGATCATCTGCCCGCCGTACAACACGAAGCGTTTCTGCCCGATTTGACCGCAGACTATCGGCGATGATCTTGACCGCTCGTCTCGTGTCGAGCCGCGTCGCTCCTGGCATCGCCGACGGACCCTCGGTGATCGTATGCATGCTGAGCAACCACTTGGTTGGGCTTGTCATCTGCTCTGCAAACTGTAATACCGAGGGGGGAGTTAGATGAGCGTCGTCGATGAGGTGTAGCGTGGGTGCCTCGCCGTCTGCGAACGTGATTTCGTCGACTGCGGGATTAGTTAAGCGAACAGTGTTCCAGCCGCGCTCGCTCAGAATTCGTGCAGCCTGAAGCCCACATACCGATTTACCCGCGCCAGGTAGACCGGTGAGCCGAGCCGAGTACCCACGCTCTAGATCGTTTACGAGTACGACTGCTTCCGGCAAGACGGGGCATGCGCCGACATCCGCGGGACCCAGGGCGCGGCCCATGAGCGCGGGTCCCAGATCTCGAGGAGCATTGAAGGTTACTGGCGTCCAGCGATTACTGGCACTTGGCGCGGGTAGGTTGTGGCGGTTCGTGCGCAATAACGCTTCTCGGAATTCGGCCAACTCCGCTGAGTTGGGGATCTGGCGAAGGGCGGTGATAGCAGCAGCGAGATCGAAGGTGTGCTCTGGATAGAATTTCTCTATGACCCCTGGGTGGTCAGCGAGAAGACTTTGGATACTCTCCCAGCCGAGAATTGTTACCGGAAATTTTCCTTGGTCTTGACGTTCCGCAGAGATCTCGCGCGCTACACGCTGTAGTTCGGCATCGTTTGGTGCGCTCGTTGCGAGCGTCCAGTGGTCAAGTCGAGGTGAGAAGCTCTCGGCCTTCCTAAGCTCGGCCCTCAGTTCGCGTTCTGTTGCCTTATGGGCATAGGTCTGGTCCTTTCCTTTGCACTGAACGCCATGCAGCGTTCGAGGGCTCGTATTCGGGGACCCATAGATATCGACGCCATGCTGGGGTTGTCCGGAGCGGCCATTCTTCTGCGTATAGATATCGCCCCATACAGCACAAAACAGCGAGTGACACAGGTCTTCGAAGATACTCCACGACTTCGGCGGCGCAATTTGCTTGTCCCTAAATTCCATCTGCCCTTGCTCGTTTGCCGACGCTTCCGGGGAAGCGATCTGAGATCCATTTGGAAGTAGGGGATATGTTATCAGCCTAGGCAGGTTGGGCGGCAATTGAGTCACACAACTTCTCGACCTGGCATACAACTCGCGAATGGGGCAGCGTCGAGACGAAAGTATGCATCTGTTGGCGAGCGGCGATGTGTCGCGGGCATCAGGGTGGCATCGACCACCGTGCCTTCCTTGAGAAGGAAGCCGCGGGCGTTGAGTTGCTCGTTGACCGTCTTGAGAAACTGCTCGGCAAGCTGGTGTCGCTCAAGCAGATGCCGAAAGCGCAGAATGCTGACGCGGTCAGGCAGGCGGCTCATGCCACCCAGGCCAGCGAATTCGCGGGACAGCGGCGTGTCATACAGAGCTTCTTCCATCGCCACGTCGCTCAGACCAAACCATTGCTGCATCAGATGGATTCGCAGCATCGCCGCGAGAGGGAACGGCCGGCGGCCGGTTGGTCGGGGCGTGCGGAGCAATCAATGCCAGAAACGCATCTCACGGTACCGCGAGTTCCATCTCGTCAAGAAAGACGCGCTTGGGCGTGCGGCGATTGCTCAGGTCCAGGCCAAGGTCGGTTTGTTTCATGCACCTAGTTAAGAACCGCGTCGGGGCGGTCCACATTTGGACTCGGCCGCTGAGTACATTCGTCGTTCAGTCGTCCCGTTGACGTAAGCCGCTGGCGGATGATCTGGCAGCACATCTGTCGTACCGCTCGTCGTGCCGCCGCTCAAGTGCCTCGACTGGTAGCTATCGATTCCACGTTCTTGTCAAGGACCAAAAAAGCTCTTGGTGATCGATCCGACGCATCGATTTTGAGTCGCGTCACGCGATAGCGTTGGGCTCATTTTTTAAGGTTATAGACCTCCAAAAAATTGAACAGAAACGGAGGATTTTTCGGAGAGAGCTTCGCCGTTCGAAAGAAATAAAAAACTAAAAAATCATTCCGGCGACGGTTTGTGATTTGTGATGCTCGCTCGTGGGATGATTTTCCAGAGTGGTGCAATTTCTATACTGCGTTGTTGAGCCGCTACTTCTGTCGTAGCGGACAGGCAACATACCGCAGAAAGCACCAAGGAGCCGCTATAGGAAAGTAAAAAGCCGATCAAACCTCGTAGGGCGTGACCGGCGTCTGGGGGTACATACGAACTGTCTCTGGCGAGAACCAGTATTGTATGCGCTCCCTCAGAAGTCAAGCCCCCGTCTTGCCGTTCTTCCACGTCTAAGGCTACGCTGAACAAGCCGGGTGAATTGAGGCGTTCAGGCGGATAACAACGTGCTCGGTCAGGAAAATTGGCTCTGATGACGAGATTTTGGCT
>NZ_BAAILO010000058.1:0-5525 GCF_054589115.1 Cupriavidus sp. 8B
CGTTCCACCACTGCATCCAGCACCACGCCACTGAGTCCATCTTCGGGTTCGAGAACACGGAGTGTGCCCTAATCTTCATCACCTTGAAAGGGGTGGGAATAGAGGCCTGTCACTGACTACAGGTCTCTCGGATCGATTGAGACGTCTCTCATAACGCCGGAAGTCTCCGAATACGAGAGCGCTCCCTGCTTAGGTGTACGCACGATTGCGTGCCACGCCAGCCTGCACTCCCATAAACGATACCTTCGTATGGTGGCCTATCAGGCTCCCTGTGCATAGCATATCAACTGTCCCATCCCCAAGGGACATGGTGTTTCCCCGTTGAGCCCAGCACGCGAGCTGGGTTCTTTTTTATTCGCTCACAGAGCGGCTGAAGGATACGAAGATGAGACCGCCGACGACTAGACAGACATCCGGATGCTGTCGGTTCCCCAGAGGCTGTGTCCACGCACAGCCAGATCTACCAAAGCCAGGGTCGCTCGACACCGTCGCAACCCGTCGCATCATGGCCTTGCCCTAGACCTCATGGCACTTATCTGTCTCCTCGCCCGATCCCCAGCGCATCGGCCTTCCGCACCAGATCGGCCACCGACTTTGCCATCATCTTCTTCATGACCATGCCACGGTGGCCCTTGACTGTAATCTCGCTCAGATACACCGCCGAGGCGATCTGCTTGTTCAACATTCCCGAGACCACCAGCGCCATCACCTCCCGCTCGCGTTTAGAGAGACACCCGTAGGCCGCGCGCAGTGCCGACATCGATTCTTCGTCGTCCAGACGTCTTCGATCCAGCTCAAGCGCTTGGCTCACGGAGCTTAGGAGCTCTTCCTCACAGAAAGGTTTGAGGAAGAAATCAAATGCACCAGCCTTCATCGCCTTCGCACACGCATCTGTATTTTCCCTGCACGATACGAAGACGACTGGCATCTTCAGGCCGAGCACCGGCATTTCTTTCTGGAACTCCAAGCCATTTCCATTGACATTAATATCAAGCACAAGGCAACTTGGCGAGTTTGAAGCGCGAAAATTGACAAATTCCTCCGTACATTTGAAACTTTCGGCACGCATGCCAGATGCCTGAAGTAGGTTATACGTAGATAGGCGCGCCATCTCGTCGCTGTCGACGACGTAGATAACTGAAGAGTCTCTCACGTCCATAGTGGTTATATTTGAGGCTCAAGATCGGCATGCAGCGAGCACCGACGCACATTCACACCGCCGCCCATTCTCCACGAAAGGGCTCCCTCACCCCACCGCATGCCGTCCCGCAGTTGATCTAATGAACTGTTGAATCGGTACCTCTTCGTACAGATGATGATGTCCTCCGAAGAATGCCCCGGCCGCGTATTCTCGGGGCGCTGTTATTCTCGATGCGAGCTCAAACGCGTTACAGCCGGTGTTAGGCATCTAGCACTTCCTGTCGCGTCTTGGCTATCGTGCCGAAATACCGCTGTCTGCCCCCATCGAATAGTTTTAGATTCAGAATGAAGCATACCAAGTCTGATAGACATGGGCTTTTCAAGATGGATGCTCCCTTCCTGGCTGTTGGTGGTACACGCAAACAACCGTTAAGATTACCCAAGATCGCCAGTTTTATCGATATCTTCACGGTTTGTGTGGCGCATTCGTTCCAGCGGACTCGCAGAACGGCGAGGCTCATTCGCTAGCCATAAAGCATCGACATTTGCTTGGCGAGCAAAACAGAATTGAGTAGAGTCGGGCATTGTTAGCCGTTCTATTGTGGCTAGAATAGGTTCACTCCGACGGGACCTCAAACGACCCGTTTTTGCATTTGAAGACGGATCTAATAAGGCCCGTGATGAAAGCGGCCGTCGACAGCGTGTTCGGATTGCCAGCGCCTTCCTGGCAGCCTCAATTTGCAGCTCCTGCGCTGTAGCAGAGCGCTGCGTCGACCATGCCACGGCAGCTGACGTGGTGAATTGATGGATCAATGATGCACTCGCCTATGCCCGAAGCGGTCAATGATTGGCCCGTCGTGATCCACCCTCACGCGCTGGGCAAAGGAAAGGCTAATGGATCTATTGTCGGTTGAAGCGTTTGTTCGGGTCGCAGAGGCGAAGAGCATTGCTGAGCCAGCCCGGATGATGGGCCTGTCAAACTCCGGAGTGAGTCGGGCAGTCAGCCGCCTCGAGGCCCAGACTGGCGTGGTGTCGCTGAATCGCACAACGAGAAACGTCGGCATCACGGCGGAGGGCGAGGCTTTCTTTGAACGTTGTAGGAGAATCCTCGCAGACCTAAAAGACGCAAAGACCGAGCTGATAGAGTCGACCAGCGGCCCAACTGGGAGACTGAGGATCACGGCACCTATTGGCTATGGCAGATCGGTGCTGATTCCGATGCTGATTCCGATGCTGATTCCGTTCAGGCGGCGCTATCTCAAGCTAGTTGTTGAAACAAACCTATCAGACGCCCCGGTCGATGTCTTGGATGAAGGCTTCGATCTGGCGATCAGAGTTGGGGCGCTGATTCCTTCGAATCTTGCGTCGTGCAGCCTCGGTGCCACACAATTGATTGCCTGCGCCAGCCCCGATTATCTTGGCGAACGTGGATTCCCCGAGGTTCCTGACGATCTACATGCCCACGATTGTGTCGCGTATTTTTCACCAAGCACCAGGCGCTTTCACGACTAGCACTTCTCGCTTGGCGACACGCCACGTGTTGTGAAGGTCGGCGACATCGCGCGGAACGTTGTCTACCATTGCGATGCGCTCGTTGATGCAGAGCCGTCCGGCGCGGGCATCGCCTACCTACACGACTACGCTGTTCGGCGCCACATCGACAATGGCTCGCTGCTCCGGGTGCTCTCAGAGTTCAAGACGCCACGACGGTCCATCCAGGCTCTCTATCCCATTGCCCGCGCTGTCACGCCCAAGATTCGAGCATTCATCGCACACGCTGTCGACAATCTGAGACCTTCGGCTCCGGCCCACCACGTCTCCGCGGCCTAGATCACCGGCCGCCCATCTGGTAGGCGGCTCCATATTGGATCGATATCAGCCCGCCCCCGCCCGGTCCACTGCTAGCGGCAGACCCGCTACGCGGAATCGGCCGCCCAGATTTGACACTTACGCGGTAACTGGAACCAGCCCCTCGACCTTCTTTATCGCTCGCCCAACGGCCGGACGGCTTTGCACTGCATCGTACCAACGCCGAACGTTGTCGAAGTCATCCAGCGTCAGATCGGGAAACCCACGACGCCAGATCCAACCGAAATGAGCAATGTCGGCAATGGAAAACTCGTCTCCTGCCGCGTACTCGCGCTCTTCCAAAATCCCATCGAGCAGCCCCAGTTGCCGCTTCGCTTCCGTGACGAATCGCTCTACCGCGTGAGGAATTTGCTCAGGCGCAAACTTCTGGAAGTAGCCGGCCTGCCCGAAGGCCGGACTGAGGCCCGACGCGTGCACAAACAACTGCTCAAACGTCCTAGCTCTGGCAGCCGGGTCACGAGAAAGGAGTTCCCCGTGCTTTTCCGCAAGGTAGACCAGAATGGCCGCCGATTCGCTCAAGACAAAGGCACGCTCCAGGTCCGCGATTACCGGCACTTTCCCATTGGGGTTGAGCGCGAGAAAGCTATCACGCTTCTGCTCACCGTGGCGTACGTTGACGGCGTGAAGTTCATACGGCACCCCGAGCTCCTCCAAAGCGATAGGGACCTTGACGCTGTTAGGCGTAGAGAAAGCGTAGACCTCATACATGAGATGTTCCTCAGTTCATGTGCCGCATCCAACGGCGGCTGTGTTGGATTACAAGAATCAGAAAGTTGCGTGACTCGGCTGGAGAACGTGGTGCCGAGCCGCGTAGCGACGGTACGCCACGCGGCGGTCAATCAACCTCACCAGTGACCGCTAACCCGAGGGCCGGCTTAGCGAGGCATTCGTCGAGAACGCGTTTGTGCCAGTCGACCAGCGCCCAATATCCGACCTTCGCGCAACCAGGCTGCTATGCTGGAATAAGATGCTCCGGCGCGGTAGACACCAGACACGAATAACAGCCATTCCCACGCGGAATATGTGTCACCCGAACCACCTTTTGGTGCCGAACGTCCCCACGCGGTCCGGCCCGCTGCAAATCTGCCGGCCGTAGCCCCAACGCCCTCGCGATCAGCGACGGGAGCGCGGCCAATGCGCTACCGAGCGCCAGGGCCGACACGCCAACCCAGCCCGAACGGGCCAACAGCAAGCTTCCCAAAGCGGCCCCCGACGACATGCCGGTGAACATCCTACAAAAAGCACTGCGTTGAGTCGGCTGCGCGCACCCGGGTCGACGTCGTAGGTGATCGTCTGACGTGCAACGAGGGAAATCTGCGCACCGAGGTCGAATAAGATCGCACAGATAGCTATTAATGCGAGCTGCGCAAATGGGGCCAGCAGGGGAGAAAAAAGCATCGCCCCGAATGCCGCCGCCGTCAATGTAGCCCCGAGCCGCGTGACAAGCTCGGGACCGCGCTTGTCCGAAACGCGGCCAGCTAACGGCGCGGCAAGCGCCCCGGCGGCCCCAGCCAGTCCGGACGCGCCCGCGCTAGTGCCGTTCAAATGAAACGGCGCAGCGTGGAGCATGACCGACAGCGTCGACCAGAATGCGCTAAACCCAAGCGACAGAAAGCCCTGTGCCAGCGTCGCGCGGCGCAAGTCGCCATACTGTCTCCACAGCTTGAGCAGTGAGGCAAGCAGCGAGAGGTAAGACATCCGCGCGGTTGGGAGAAAGCGCGGCAGCTTTCGCCAGCACGCCACTCCGATCAATGCAATGCTCGCCGCCGCCATGTAGAACATCGCATGCCAGCCGTGGTGCTCCGCCGCGAAGCCTCCAACCGCTCTTGACAGCAACATTCCCATCAGCAAACCTGTCATCACCGTACCCACCACTTTTCCACGATGCCTGTCGGGCGCAAGTGTCGCCGCGGCCGGCACCACGTCCTGCGCCATCGTCGCCGTGAAGCCAATGCAGGCGCTGGCAACGAGCAGCATCCCAATTCCCGGGGAGAGAGCTCCAGGCAGGAGTGCCAACGTCAGAGCCGTCGCCTTGAGAACGATGATGCGACGGCGATCAAATCGCTCTCCCAGCGGCGCAAGCAGCAAGATCCCCGCCGCATAGCCAAGTTGCAGCAGCGTTGGCACGAGGCCGATCGTGCTCCCGGACGCCCCGATATCGTCGGCAAGCACACCAAGCAACCCCTGGCTGAAGTACAGCGACGCGACAGGCAATCCCGCCGCTGCCGCCAGCAGCATCACCGTCTTATTGGGTAGCGTCGTGTGGGGAGCTGTGGACTGGCTGTCCGTCGGACTCATGGTTCGCGTGGAAGGAGGCTTGGTGGCCGACATATTGATTGATGGTCAACTAAGGGAGTAGAACTAGGCGTCTCACTGCGCTTGCCGCAGCTGAGCCGCGCGTTGGCGCCAACCGCTTAGAGCCACCCCTTTCAAGGTGATGAAGATTAGGGCACACTCCGTGTTCTCGAACCCGAAGATGGACTCAGTGGCGTGGTGCTGGATGCAGTGGTGGAACG
>NZ_BAAILO010000059.1:0-1626 GCF_054589115.1 Cupriavidus sp. 8B
GTCGAGAATCAGCGTATCAGCGAGGGCGCAGATCTCCAGCAGGCGATGCCAGTCGGCATTGTTTCGTGCCAGGCGGGACACCTCCAGACCCATGACAATGCCTGCGCGTCCCATGCCGACGTCTGTGACCAGTCGTTGAAATCCCTCGCGCCAGGACGCCGATGCGCCGGACTCACCCTGGTCGCTATCAATGACAATGATCTGTTCGTCGCGCCAGCCGAGCGCGGTCGCACGGCCGCGAAGGGCGTATTGCCGCTTCGTGCTCTCGACGTTCTCGATGACCTGTCGCATCGATGACTGCCGGATGTAGAGATAAGCGCCCCGTTCGAGGTGGTGGGGTTGAACTTTGAGCGACGCGGTCATGGTCTTCTCCGGTCATTGATCGTCATGGCCATTCTTGCGAGCACATAAACGATGGCCCGACGCTCGAAGGGCTCCGCCGATGTCGGGGCTCGGGCTGGGATCGGCTCCAGTCGTGCGGTTCTAGCGGCCAGCATGCGCGCCCATGCCCACATGCCTCGCTGGAGAAGGACGACCAAGCCGCTCCGGGCGTCTGGGGGCAGGGCCTCGCCAAGCATGGCGGAGCGCACCGTCTCGTACCGCGCGACAATTGCGGACGACAGTGTCGGTCTCGCCTCGACGCCGGTTATCTTGGAGTTTTTTTTCCGCCGACTGCACGCTCGATCGTTCTCGGATGCACATCGAGGCCAAATTCCTGCTGAATCAGCTTTGCCAGTTCGCGCGCCCGGATCGGCTCACCGGGAGAAAGCTGCGCCTTGAGAAAGGCCAACACGTCGCTCTGGAGCTTGTGTGGACCATGGGGGCCTCGCTTCCTGGGCACCAGCCCCGCAATCCCCCTTTCCTCGAAGTCCGCCCTGGCCTGGTAAAAGGTCGGTCGTGAGATGCCATATTCCTCGGACACTTCCGTCACCGACGCCATCTCGATAGAGGCGCGGCGCAGCATCTCGTACTTCACCTGTACGGCATCGCGCGGATCGAAGAATCCGCCCTCCTGAAACTTCGGATCGTGGACCTTATCCGGCGCCGGATTCAGTGTGCCGTCTTCGGCGAGCATGTTGGCCTTCGAGTGCTTGCGGTCGTTACTTGCGGGCACATTCAACTCCAGACAATCGCGTGTAATAAAATTATGCCGCTACAAACACCTTGTCAAGGCCAAAATGCACTGCTCAACTTCGTCTCTAATTCCTGTGCAGATGGCCGAGTGCGTGGCTGCGTATCGCTAACACCGGGCGTCTCTGCGGCATCAATTACTTTACATGAGCGGCGAAATTCTCCTTACACCCGACCGGGATCTCTGATTGCCTGCGCAGGCGCGCCACAAGGTCGGCGAGGGCCATCAAGTCCGCAACCCTGAACAGCGCACGTCCTTGCCCCATAACGACTTCAGGATCCGGCGCGGCAATGTCGGTCCATTCCGGAGGAACGGAGCAAACAGTTCTGTCGTCGACGCGCAGCAAGAGACGCTTGCCGGAGCGGTTATAGCGTTCACCAACACAGACGAGCTGCCGGCCGCTGAACGGGTGGAACGGGTGGGTTATGCGGACAAGCTGCGTCGAAGCGGCGGGAAGGTCTGCATTCCGAGGTGAGTTACAAGCGCCTGGAGCG
>NZ_BAAILO010000060.1:0-9480 GCF_054589115.1 Cupriavidus sp. 8B
CAGTTTAGGAAGAATAGGTCTTTCTTTCTTTTGTCTCCACCCTCTTTACGAGTAAAGAAAAGTGACATCTCACACGTTCTAAAACGGCCAACACCGCCCAGCCGCGCCAGCAGCTAGAAGCGCTAAAACACCGCCCACTCACGCTATTCTGCATCAGCAGCTAGAAGCATAAAAACCCCGCCCAGCAAGCACCAAAACCCGCGTCAGCGGGCCACAAGCAATACACATCGCACTCGTCCCCCAACCCACAATTCCTCCTCCAAGCTCAACAGACTTTGCGAACGAATCAGCGGAACGGGACACTGTCTAGCCCGCGCTACACGCGCATGGCCTTGGCCATCTCGCTCGTCGCATGCCAGCCCAGTGCCACATACAACGACCGGCCCATCTCCGTGGCGTGCAGGATCGCGTACTGGAGGTCGCGCCTGGCGAACTCGTCCTGCGCCAGCTGCATGAGGCGGCGCCCCAGCCCCTGCTTGCGATGCGTCGCCTCCACATACACGTTCAGCACATAGCCACGCTTGTCCTGCATGGGATGGGCCGGATGCGGCGGCCAGTCGATCGCCATCAGGCCGATGCCGCCCACGGGCTGGCCCTGGTCCACCAGCACGAAGCCGAAGTAACTGCCATCGCGCAAGCGCGGCACAAGCCACGGCCGGAAATGCTGCGTCATGGCCTGCAGGACCTCCTCGCTGCGCCCGGCCTCGCGGAACATGGATTCGCGATGGTGGCAGACCAGCTCGACATCATCGGCACCAAGCGGACGGACTTCCATGGCAGGCTTCCTTCGGGTTGTGGGTAAGTGGGTAAGTGGATCGGTGGGCGGTCGGCGTGAAACTGGCGCGGCGCGCACCGCCATCCTAACGCAGGGAATTGTGATTCGGAAAAAAGCCACCTGCGCCGTGGCACCGGGCACGAAGCCGGGAAAGAAAAAAGCGAAGCGCTTTTGGCGCTTCGCTTCGAGGCCACCCGGTTACCGCGCCGGATGGCAGGACGAAAAGACTGTCTTATTGCGTCGTCACCGCCGGCTTGACGCCATTGCCCTGGGCCACCGGTCCGGTTTCCGTCAGGCCACCGCCAAGCGACCGGTACAGGTCGATGGCATTGTTCAGGCGTAGTTGCCGCGCCTGGATCAGGGCCTGGTCGGCAGCGAACAACTGACGCTGCGAGTCGAGCTGGTCGAGCTGGCTGGCCACGCCATTGCTGAAGCGCATCGTCGAGAGCTCGTAGCGCGCGAACTCGGCGTCGCGCACCTGCTGCTGGCTGGTCACCTGTTCTTCCAGCGTGCCGCGCGCAACCAGTGCATCGGCCACTTCCGCGAAGGCCGTCTGGATGGTCTTCTCGTAGTTGGCGATCTGGATGTTCTTGCGCACGTTGCTCAGGTCCAGGTTGGACAGGTTCCGGCCGTAGTCGAAGATCGGCAGCACCAGCTGCGGTGCGAACGACCACGCGCCGGTGCCGGAATCGAACAGGCTCGAGAAGGTCGGGCTGATCGCGCCGGCGTTGGCGGTGAGCGTAATGCGCGGGAAGAAGGCCGCGCGCGCCGCGCCGATATTGGCGTTGGCCGACAGCAGCAACTGCTCGGCCTGGCGGATGTCGGGACGCTGCTCGAGCAGGTCCGACGGCAGCCCGGCCGGGACGTCGCTGATGATGCGCTCGTCCGACAGGCGCATCGCCTCGGGCAGGTTCTCGATGGTGCCAAGCGGCTTGCCCACCAGCACCTCAAGCGCGTTCTGCGCCTGCGCGCGCTGGCGTGCCAGCTGCGCCGCGGAGACGCGGGCCTGCGCCACCAGCGACTCGTTGTCGCGCAGGTCCAGCGCCGACGTGGCGCCCGCATCGAAGCGCTGCTTGGACAGGCTCAGCGTGTAATCGCGCGTCTTCAGCGTGCTCTGCGCGAGCTCATACTGCTCGGCGAAGGAGCGCTCCGACAGGTAGGCCTGGGCGACTTCGGAGACCAGCGAGATCTGCGCGGAACGGCGTGCTTCCTCGGTGGCGAAATACTGCGACAGCGCCGCGTTGGAGAGGCTGCGCACGCGGCCGAAGAAGTCCAGCTCGAACGAAGTCACTCCGGCGCCCGCCTGGAAGTACTGGGAGACGAACGGCTTGCCCGTGGCCGACTGCAAGGCCGGGGTACGCGAACGGTTGAAACCGCCGGTGGCGTTCACCGTGGGCAGCAGGTCGGCGCGCTGCACCTGGTACAGCGCGCGCGCTTCCTCGATGCGCAGCGCGGCAGTGCGCAGGTCGCGGTTGTTCTCCAGCGAGGTGGCGATCAACACTTGCAGGCGCGGGTCGCGGAAGAACTCGCGCCAGCCGATCTCGCTCGCCCGGCGGGCTTCGCCGGTCTTCACTTCGGCGGCCGCATAGCCTTCTGGCGCGGCCGGGTAGTTGGTGGCCACCGGCGGGGCAGGGCGCTCATAGACGGGTGCCAGTGTGCAACCCGAGAGGACGCCCGCCACCAGCAACAGCGTGGTCAGTGTCTTTGTCATGTCAGATTCCTTCCTTGGGTTCGAGCCCTTGCTCGTTCAGCAACTGCTCGCGCTTGCTGCCCTTGAAGCGGCTACGGATCACCACGAAGAACACCGGCACCAGGAAAATCGCCAGCACCGTGGCGGTGATCATGCCGCCGATCACGCTGGTACCGATGGCGCGCTGGCCACCCGAGCCCGCGCCGGTGGCGATCGCCAGCGGCAGCACGCCCAGGATAAAGGCCATCGAGGTCATCAGGATCGGGCGGAACCGCAGGTGCACGGCTTCGAGCGTGGCGTCGATGACACTCTTGCCCTGGGCCTGCAGATCCTTGGCGAATTCCACGATCAGGATGGCGTTCTTCGCCGACAAGCCAATCGTCGCGATCAGGCCCACCTTGAAGTACACGTCGTTGGGCATGCCGCGCAGGGTCACGCCGAGCAGCGCGCCGAGCACGCCCAGCGGCACCACCAGCAGCACCGCGACCGGGATCGACCAGCTCTCATAGAGCGCGGCCAGGCACAGGAACACGATGATCAGCGACAGCGTGTACAGCATCGGCTCTTGCGAGCCGGCCAGGCGCTCTTCATAGGACTGGCCCGACCACTCGAAGCCGAAGCCCGGCGGCAGCTTGGCGAAGTTGTCTTCCATGATCTTCATGGCTTCGCCGGTGCTGCGGCCCGGTGCGGCCTGGCCGGCGATCTTCACTGCCGGCAAGCCGTTGTAACGCTCCAGGCGCGGCGAGCCCATGATCCACTTGGAAGTGGCAAAGGCGGCAAATGCAACCATGTCGCCGTTGTTGTTCTTCACGCGCAGCTTGGTCAGGTCGTCGGGCAGCTTGCGGTCGTTGCCTTCCGCCTGGGCGATCACCTTGCGCACACGGCCTTCATAGATGAAGTCGTTGACGTAGGAGGAGCCGAACGCGATGGCCAGCGTCGCATTGATGTTGGCCACCGAGACACCCAGCGTGCGTGCCTTCTCGCGGTCGATGTCGATCTGCAGCTGCGGCGCGTCTTCCTGGCCTTCGGGGCGCACGCCTGCCAGGGCAGGTTCCTTCGCGGCCATGCCGAGCATCATGTTGCGTGCTTCCATCAGCTTGGCGTGGCCCTGGCCGGTGCGGTCCTGCAGGCGGAAGTCGAAGCCCGAGGAGTTGCCCAGCTCGGAGATCGCCGGCGGGTTGAGCGGGAAGATGATGGCGTCCTTGATGAAGGACAGCGCACCAAACGCCCGGCCAACCAGTGCCTGCGCGGTCTCGTCCTTGCCGCCGCGCTCCTTCCAGTCCTTCAGGCGCACGAACGCGATACCGCCGTTCTGGCCGCGGCCGAAGAAGGAGAAGCCCGCCACGGTGATCATCTGGTCCACCACCTTGGATTCCTTCTGCAGGTAGTAGTCCTCGATCTGCTTGAGCACGCCGATGGTACGTTCCTGCGTGGCGCCGTTGGGCAGCTGCACCACCGTGATCATGTAGCCCTGGTCTTCCTCGGGGAGGAAGGACGAAGGCAGGCGCTTGAACAGCACCACCATGCCGACGATGATGAGGGCGTAGATGATCAGGTAGCGGCCGGCACGCGCCAGGATGCGCGCCACCGTGCTTTGGTAGCCGGTGGCGGCACGCGCGAAGGTGCGGTTGAACCAGCCGAAGAAGCCCGTCTTCTCGTGATGGTGCCCGGCCTCGACCGGCTTGAGCAGCGTCGCGCACAGCGCCGGCGTGAGCGTCAGCGCCAGCAGCGCCGAGAACGCGATCGACGAGATCAGCGACAGCGAGAACTGGCGGTAGATGTTGCCCACCGAGCCCGAGAAGAACGCCATCGGGATGAACACCGCGGTCAGCACCAGCGTGATGCCGACGATGGCGCCGGTGATCTGGCCCATGGCCTTGCGCGTGGCGTCACGTGGCGAGAGTCCTTCCTCGCTCATGATCCGCTCGACGTTTTCCACCACCACGATCGCATCGTCCACCAGGATACCGATCGCCAGCACCATGCCGAACATCGTCAGCACGTTGATGGAGAAGCCGAACGCCAGCAGCATGCCGGTGGTGCCCAGCAGGGCCACCGGCACCACCACCGTCGGGATGATGGTGGCGCGGATGTTCTGCAGGAACAGGTACATCACCAGGAACACCAGCACCACGGCTTCGACCAGGGTCTTGATCACTTCCTCGATCGAGATCTTGACGAAGGCCGAGGTGTCGTAAGGCACGGTGTACTGGTAGTCGCCGGGGAAGAACTTGGAGAGCTCTTCCATCTTGGCGCGCACCGCGGTGGCGGTGGCCAGCGCATTGCCGCTCGGGGCCAGCTTGATGGCGATGGCCGCCGACGCCCTGCCGTTGGTACGGGCCAGCGTGGAGTAGTCGGCACCGCCGAGCTCGACGCGGCCGACGTCCTTGATGCGCACCGACGAGCCGTCGCGGTTCGTGCGCAACAGGATGTTGGCGAACTGCTCCGGCGTGGAGAGGCGGCTTTCGGTGGTGACGGTGGCGTTGAGCTCCGTGCCCTTGGGCGACGGCGTGCCGCCCAGCTCGCCCACGGCGACCTGGACGTTCTGCTCCGAGATGGCAGCGGTGACGTCCTGCGGGGTCAGGTTGAAGCCGGTCAGCTTGGCCGGGTCCACCCAGATGCGCATGGCGTACTCGGTGCCGAACAGGTCGGCCTGGCCCACGCCCGGCACGCGGCGGATCGAATCGATCACGCTGGCCGAGATGTAGTTGCCCAGCTGGATGGCATCGGCCTGTCCGGACTTGGACGTGACCGTCAGGAACATCATGTAGTTGTTCCCGGCCTTGTCCACGCGCACGCCTTGCTGGCGCACTTCGGCCGGCAGGCGCGCTTCCACGCGCTTCAAGCGGTTCTGCACTTCGACCGAGTTCAGGTCGATGTTGGAGCCCGGCTGGAAGGCGATCGTGATCGTCGACAGGCCGGTGGCTTCGCTGGTGGAGTTGTAGTACAGCAGCCCGGGAATGCCGTTGAGCTCTTGCTCGATCACCGAGGTGACCGAGTCTTCAAGCGTCTTGGCGGAAGCGCCCGGGTAGGTCGCCGTGACCGAGATCGTCGGCGGGGCGATGTTGGGGTACTGGGCGATCGGCAGTTGCACGACCGACAGCAGGCCCCCCAGCACGATGATCAGCGCAAGCACCCACGCGAACACCGGCCGGTCAATAAAAAACTTGGCCATAACACTGGCTCCCTTCGATTTGCGCTGTGATTAGCCCTGCTTGGCGTCGGCCTTGTCAGCGGTCACCGCGGCAGGAGCCGGGGCTCCGCTGGCGGCCGGCTGCGCGGCGGGAGCCGAGGCGGCGGCGGTCTTCGAGACAAACGGCACGGCCTTGGCCGGCGCGCCAACCTTGACCTTCTGCAAGCCCTCGACGATCACCTGCTCGCCACCCTTCAGGCCCTCGGTGACGATCCAGTCTTCGCCGATGGCCTGGGGCGCCTTGACGGGCACCGCCGCGACTTTGCCGTCGCCGCCCACCACCATCACCGACGCGCCTTGTGCGTTGCGGATCAGCGCGCGCTGCGGCACGGTCAGCGCGTTTTCGTCCATGCCCTGCTCGATCTTGACGCGCACGAAGGTGCCCGACAGCAGCTCGCGCTTGGCATTGGGGAACTGCGCGCGCAGCGTGATGGCGCCGGTGGTCGGGTCGACCGTCATGTCCGAGAACAGCAGCTTGCCGGTTTGCTCGTACTCGCGGCCGTCCTCGATGAACAGGTGGACGCGGGCGCCGCCGTCGACGCCCTTGACCTTGCCGCTCTCGATGGCGCGGCGCAGCTTCATCACTTCGCTGGCGGGCTGGGTGAAGGTCACCCAGATCGGGTCGACCTGCTCGACCGTGGCCAGCTTGGTGGCTTCGCCGCTGCCGACCAGCGCGCCTTCGGTCACCAGCGCGCGGCCCACGCGGCCGCTGATGGGCGCGGTGACGGCGGTGTAGCCGAGGTTGATCTGGGCCGTGCTGACGGCAGCCTTGGCCGAGGCGATGTCGGCGGTGGCCTGGCCAGCAGCCGCCACGGCTTCGTCATATTCCTGCTTGCTCACCGCATTGACGGCGACCAGCGGCTTGTAGCGCTCGGCCTTCTGGCGCGCGGCCACGGCGTTGGCTTCGGCGCGGGCAAGGCTGGCCTTGGCCGATTCGAGCTGCGCCTGGTAGGGCGCGGGATCGATCTTGAACAGCAGCTGGCCTGCCTTGACCTCGCCACCTTCCGTGTAATTGCGGGACAGCACGATGCCGGCGACCCGCGCCCGCACTTCGGCGGTGCGCACGCCTTCGAGGCGGCCCGGCAGCTCGTTGATAACAGCGATCGTCGTGGGCGTGACGGTGACGACACCCACTTCCGGCGGCGGCATGGCGCCGCCCTGCGGCTTCTTCTCGCCGCAGGCGGACAGCGCAAGCGCCGACAACACGGCAGCGGCAACGCAAGTGATACGTTGGGACTTCCTCATCGATAACCCCATGATGGCAATTTGAGATCGGCCGCATATGCTCCCGGTGTCGTGTCCGGATACGGCGCGGCCCACCGCTGGCGATGGCACAGAGGCAGGCAAAAAGAGTAATGCTAGCCACAATTTGCAGCACTGACGTGGCACATGCGACGAAAGGCAACAAATTAGTAACGACAAGCCGACATGGCAGCGCGAACCGTGCGGGGCGCCGCCGTCTGCCCCCCCAGCAACCCAGCAACCGATGGGCTGGCCGAAAGTCAGGCGAACGCGTATTATATATACATTCAAGCATGTATGTAAGAACTTGTTGCATTGCGGCAGTCGTCGCCCTATATAACTACGTCCTAACGCGCCAGCAGGGCGCGCATAGTGCACGGCGAGTCCCATCGCCAGCACTCAGGGAGACAGAACCAGACCGGTCCTTCGTGGCCGGCACCAGAGAGCATCATGGTCAGACGCACCAAGGAAGAGGCGCTTGAAACGCGCCATCGCATTCTCGACGCGGCCGAGGCCGTGTTCCACGCCCGCGGCGTGGCCCGCCCGTCGCTGGCCGACATCGCCGAGGCCGCCGGCGTAACGCGCGGCGCCATCTACTGGCACTTCAAGAACAAGAGCGACGTCTTCGCGGCCATGTCCGACCGCGTCCACCTGCCGCTCGAGGCCCTGTGCGAGCCGGGCCGCATCGCGAGCCAGGAAGACCCGCTCGGCAGCATTCGCGACATCTGCGCCTTTGTGATGCGCCAGACCGTGGAAAACCCGCAGTGGCGGCGCGTGTTCGAGATCGTCTTCCACAAATGCGAGATGGTGGCGGACAACGGCGCCATCTTCGAGCGCCAGCGCCAGTCGCACCAGGAAGGCACAGTGAAGATGCGCGAGCACCTGCGCATGGCGGTCGACCGCGGGCAGTTGCCGGCCGACCTCGACCTGGACCTGGCGGTCAACGTGTTCCACGCCTCGATCGGGGGCATGCTGTCGCACTGGCTGTTCGCTCCCGAGGATTTCGATCTGGAGAGCAATGCCGAGCGGGTGGCCGATGCCTTCATCGACACCCTCAGGTTCTCCCCGGCCTTGCGCCAGGGCTACGTGGCGCGCCCCGTGCCGAAGCTCGAGGACGAAGTCGCGTCGATGTGCCAGGAAGCGAAAAAGAAGGCCGACGCCGAACTGGCCGCGCAAACACTGGCGGGCAAAGCGCAGATCGGCTGATCCCGCAGCAGCGCGGGGACTACGCTCATCCGCGCTCACCCACGCTCAGCCCCGCATGGCCTCGCGCCAGCGCGCCAGGAAAGCCCGCTTGCGCAGCGTGTCCTGCGCGGCCAGCAGGCCGGGGCCGACGCTGATCGGCTTGAGCGCGTAGCCCAGCCGCTCGGACAGCGCCGCAGCCGTGTGCACGCTGTCTGTATCGGTGCGGATCGTGTAGAGCTGCGAGGCGCTTTGCCCCAGCAGCGTCTGGCCCGCGCGCGACAGCAGGAAATCCAGCCAGAGCCGCGCCGCGTTGGGATGCGGCGCGCGGCGCGCGATGAACGCCACGCGCGACATCACCAACGTGTAGTCGCGCGGCGCGATCACATCGATCTGCGCCCCGCGCTCCATCAGCGACAGCGCGTACGAACCCAGCAGGTTGTAGCCCATCACGAATTCGCCGGAGGCGATGCGCTCGATCATGTTCGCGGTGGACGCCGACAACTGCACGCCGCAGCGCCCCAGCGCCTGGGCCAGGTACCAGAACTCGTCGCCCATGCGTGCATCCTGCTGCGCCAGCAGGTAACCCACCCCGGACTTTTCCACATCGTAGGTCACCACCCGCTGGCGCCAGCGCGGCGTGTTCTCCTGCAGCAGGCGCGCCAGGCCGGTGCGGCTGCGCGGCGTGCGCATGCCGGCAAAATGGCGGCGGTTGTAGACGATCACGGCGGGCTCGAAGGTGGTGCCCCAGGCTTCGTCGCGCCAGACGGCCCACGCCGGCAGGCCGGCCCGCTCAGGCGAGGGGTAGCGCAGGGCGTGGCCATCGTTGACGAGCTTGATCTGCAGGTCCATTGCCGTGCTCCACAGCACGTCGGCGTAGTCGGGGCCGGCCACCTGGCCCGCGCCCAGGGCGGCGCTCTCAGCCAGGAAGCGGCCGTTCAGTTCCAGCGTGTTGAGGTCCTGATAGCGCACCTTGATGCCGGGATAGCGGGCCTCGAATGCGGCCAGCAGCGGCCGCGCGACCTCCGTGTCGGTGGAGGCATAGACGGTGACCGAGCCTTCCTGCACGGCCCGCGCGATGATTTCCGCGTAGCTGGCCGGATAGCCCGCCGGCACCGGCGGCGCGGCCTGGGCATGCGCGCCATGGCTTAGCCCCGCCGCCAGCGTGGCCGCGGTGGCGGCCGCACCGGCCACGACGCGCCGCCGGCTCAAGCTCGCGGGTGGTTCGGCGACGATGGCGGGAGGGGGGAGCCTGGACGGGAAGGGGGGCAGCTTGCGCAAGGCGGGAACCATCGGTGGTGACATCGGTGGCCAAAAGGGGCCATGGCGCGCTCGCCGCGCGCAGCCCGGGGCGGAGGTATTATAAGCGCCCGCGGCGTGTCCTCGCGGCGGCGGCGG